>CAYUSV010000018.1:0-24851 GCA_964447385.1 uncultured Campylobacterales bacterium
AACATAAAAGAGAAATCAACCAAAATACCAGTATTCACAACAGAGCCCAAAATAATAAAACCTAAAAATATAAGTTTAAAAACAAGAGAGTATTTAGCTCCAAAAAGATAAACCCAAGCTCTCTCTCCATAATATGACCAAGATATCATCGTACTAAATGCAAACAAAACTATTGAGACGGTAAGTATAATAGGAAACCAACTTATGACTGTTCCATAAGCAGCTGCTGTGAGTGCTGCTCCTTGCTGTGCTTCTATAAGTTCTTTATAGCCATTTGCAGGATCATAAACACCTGTAATGATTATGACAAGTGCTGTCATAGTACAAACTACGATAGTATCTATAAATGGCTCATATAGTGACACCATGCCTTGTCTAACTGGATATTTTACTTTTGCAGGAGCGTGAGCAATTCCAGCTGAGCCTAATCCTGCTTCACTTGAAAAAACTGCTCTTTGAAATCCTTGAACTATAACACCTATCACTCCTCCAGCAACGGCTGTTGGGGCAAAGGCTTCGCTAAATATAAGAGCAAATGCATGAGGAATTTGTGTAAAGTTTGTTATAAGTATCCAAAGAGAAGCGCCAACATAGATAAAAACCATAGTAGGGACAATTTTTACAGTCGTATGAGCTATCCTTTTGATACCACCTATGATAACAGCACCAGTTATAATCGCAAGAGTTATACCAAAGACTATAGGATACTCTTGTAAAAATGGTACCTCTTGCTGTACGACACCAAGAGCTTGAGATACTTGAAAAGTATTTCCCCCACCGATTGCTCCCCCTATCATAAAAATAGCAAAAAATATAGCTAAAATTTTTCCAAAACCAGCTAACCCTTTTTCAGCTAACCCTTTTGATAGATACTCCATACCTCCACCCATGACAGTGCCATCTTTTAAAAATTCTCTATGTTGCACAGATAGTGTAACTTCAGTAAACTTTAGTGTCATACCTAAAAATCCAGCGATAATCATCCAGAATGTAGCTCCAGCTCCACCGATAGAGATCGCTATCGCAACACCTGCTATATTTCCAAGTCCTACGGTTGCTGAAAGAGCAGTTGTGAGTGACTCAAATGGAGTTATAAGTCCTTTGTCATCTTTTGTGCGATATTTTCCCATAACAATCTTATAAGAGTGCCCTAACATTTTTAAGTTTACAAAACCCATCTTAACTGTTAAAAACACTCCTCCTACAATCAACCATGCAACCAAAAATGGGATAGTTGTTCCTTCAATTTGACCAAATAAAATATCAAAAAAGAGTAGATTTGATAAAAATCCATTTATAGAGTTAAATAATTCATTCATACTGTCTTAGCTCCTATTTTTTTGCGATAAAGATAAAGAGCAATCGCAAATGTCATCATAAACAGAGAGTACTCTTGCCCTTTGCTCATCCAACCAAAATATACATAGCCTATCTGCGCATCAGGCTCTCTGAAAAATTCAGCAACAAATCTAGCTAAAGCATAAAGAAAAAGATACAATGAGATAAGCTCTCCATCAAAACTTTTTCTTTTTCGATAGAGATAAATGATAGCAAAAACAACAATGCCTTCCAAAAATGCCTCATATAGTTGTGATGGATGTCTTAGTACTTCATTTACATAAATACCCCAAGAGACATCAGTAGGTTTTCCTATAAGCTCTTGGTTTAAAAAGTTTCCAATTCGCCCAAAAACATATCCCGCAGGTATGGCAATCGCTGCAATATCAAGAAGAAACCATTGATTTACCTTATGCTTGAGTGCAAAAAGTGTTGAAGATATAATAAAACCAAGCAGTGCTCCATGGTAGCTCATGCCAGAAATTCCGACAAACTCTCCATCTGCTCCAAAAGGGTTAAAAATTTGCCAAGGGTGTGTCAAATAATAAGAGGTATTTGGATCATAAAAGAGGATATAGCCAATTCTTGCCCCTAAAATTACACCGATTTCTATCCAGATGATATAGCTATCAAGTTGCTCTTTTTGTATTGACAATTTGTCCTTTTTCACAATCCAATGAGCAATAAATATCGCTAAAAGAAGAGCTGTTACATACATAAGTCCATACCAGTGAACTTTTAATCCAAAAAGATCAAATGCTATAGGATCGAAGTTTGAGTAGATATTATTCCAGTATTGCATATTTATTTAATGCCTTTTCTAAGATTGTATCAATTTTTGCTTTACCAACTTATAAAATACAATAAATAGAAGATAATAATTACTACTCGTTAAAAAATTTTTATTAATCAAAATATAAAATTCTTAAATAAGTACATATTTAATATACTCATAAAAAGTGTGATTTTGTTTAATATTCAACAAAAAGGAGATGTTATGATGTCATTATTTCAAGCTAGAGTAAATGGTTTTTTCTTGTTAGCAGTCGTTTTAGTAGGTGTGCTGTTTTTTTCTACGCAGGTACAGGCTAGAGGTGGAGGTGGTATGGGCAAGAGTATTTTTGTTGGCGAACCTTCAGAAGATCAATGTAGATTGTGTCATGGAGATGGTGAAACTTTACCACATCCAATCTTACAAGTGACTAATTCAGATCGTCACCACTCAAGGATAGGAAAACCTATCGAAGGGTTAGGTGATGGTAGATATGATACTATAGCACCAGGAGATATCTCTTCAGGAGAGTACCAATGTATGACTTGTCATGGTGCACACAATACTGATAAACCATTTTTAAAGAGAGATTGTTTAGCTTGTCATCCTGTATCATCAGTGACTGGTAATCCTCATTGGGGAGAAAATGTACACCATAGTACACAAACATTTAGAGAGCGTAAATGTTATGCATGTCACAATTTTTTATCTTCCCAAGATTCAGATGATAACTCACAAGGGCGTGGCTGGGGAATGCGTGGCATGAGAGGAAGATAATAACCTGAGTTTGATCTGGGATGGTTATATCATATATTTAGCAGGATTATTTTTTTACTAATCCTGCATTAAAATAATTTGGGTTATAATTAGGACAAAAAAGGTTTTATTATGATAGATACCTATACTGTAGTACTTATTATTCATCTTATTTTAGCGATATTTTTTATTGGTTTTGTTTTTGCTGATGTTGTTGTGCTCTCTGTTTTAAAAAGTCAATTTGATGATCAAATATATAAGAAAATTAAAATGACTATCTCTTCTCGTGCAAGAAAAATTTATCCGCCCTCAGTTTTAGTACTGATTTTATCGGGAGGTTTTATGTTATCAAGATATATCAACTCTACTGATGGTTTTTTTGAAACATCTTTACAAAAGCTGTTGATAATAAAGACGATTTTTGCTCTTATTATTGCTTGTGGTATTATCTACTCTTTAACTATGCGTATGTTAAAAAATACTCAACACCCTTTTATGGCACAACATTTTCATAAAGTAGCTTTGGTACTTGGATTGATAATTGTGATTTTGGCAAAAATTATGTTGGTTGTATGATTTTTATCTTTTTAAAGCTTTGGCAATTAACTCAATTGGATTTTTTACTAGTGTGTCAACTTTTGCATCATAAAGAGAGTTTGTAATTTGCATACGACATGCACTACACTCAGCACTAACGATATCAGCTTTACTTTTTTCTATCATAGCTGCTTTTGGTACGCCCGCAGCACGAGCTAGATGAAATTTTTCGCTTTGCATGGTAACTCCACCAAATCCGCAACATCTATTTGGGTCACTCATCTCTGTAAATTTATAGTTTTGTTTGATTAGCTCTCTTGGCTCTTCAAAAATTCCCTGCATTTTTCTAGCATGACATGGATCATGATAGGTTATCAGTTCATCAAAAGATTCTCCTTTTTGGGAGAGTAACTCTTTTAGTTTAGTGTTGTTATGTAGCCACGGGGTTGTCATATGGATTTTATGTTTGACGATATTAGCTCTATTTTTCCACTCTGGTTGGTCGTGAAAGAAATGCTCATAATCAATTTTAATCATTGCAGAACATGTAGCTTCAGGAACCAAAATTGCATCAAGATCATCTATAAAAGTTTCAAAATATTTTATATTATGTTTCGCTAGATAATCAACAGTATCAAAATCACCTGTAAAATAAGCAGGAGCACCACAGCAGAGCTGTTTTTTGATAAGGTATACATCAATCTCTAATATTTTTAAAATCTCTAACATTGATTTGCCAATATCTGTATAAGCATAATTTGCCAGACACCCTATAAAAATTCCAACTTTTGCTTTGCCTCCGTTTATAATTACATCATCATATGAGTTTAAAAAACTTTTTTTTGAAGCTGATGGAAGAAGTCTATCTTTTTTGATGATAGGCAAAGAAAAACGAGGCTCCATTGAGCTCTGTTTTTCCCTTATTTTAAAACCACAAGTTTGAAACACATAACCAAATCGTGCTAAAATATCCATGATTTTTCGATGTCGAAGTAGAAAGAAAAAAAGCTTTTTATACCAAGCGAGACCAAATTTTTTGCGAATATCATTTCTGACTTGTTCGATAATCATATCTGTTGGTAGACTATTTGGGCAAACCTCAACACAGTTTGTGCATAAAAAACAACTCTCAAAAATATCTTTTGCGTTTTTATCTAACTCTAAATTTCCTCTCTCATACTCTCCCAAAAGATCGATAAAACCTCTTGGGGATGTTACTTCATCTGCATTAACATTGTGGATAGTACAAACTGGTATACATTTACCACATTTTATGCAGTCATCAGAGATTTTTGTAAAACTATACACATCCCAACCTTAAATTCCCTCTTTTGACAAGTGAGAAGTCGTTGTAGATTAGATAAAATAGGTGTAGGACTGCTTGTTGCAATTCAAGCCTATTTTGTTTAATATACGGCGACTTCTCACTTGCCCTTCGGGTGGAGTTTAAAGCTGTCATCTTTAGCCATTTAAAATCTTGCATTACCTACGGGTAGGGCTACAATTTTCAATATCTAAATCTAACAGCTTTAAATTCCATCAAAAGAGGGAATTTAAGGTTGGGATGTGTATAAATATCTCTTCGCTCATATAGTTTTACTGAACCTCTTTTTATTGTCATCAGTTGCTTTCATAAATGCATCAAACGGCATTGCGATATTTCGTATTAGCATTGTTCCTGTGGTACTTACTTTGATTTCGCTATCACTAACGGTGATAAGATCTGCCTCTTCAAACTCTTTAAGTGCTAAAAGAGCATCTTTGAAATATTTGGCAAAATTTATCCCAAACTTTTTTTCAACTCTTGTTATATTTAAGCTAAAATTGCTCATAAGTTCCATGATTACAAAGTTTCTAAGCATATCATCTTCTGTCAATTTAATACCACGATGTACAGGAAGCTGACCTGCATCAATAGAAGCTTCATAATCTCTCATATCTTTGTAGTTTTGTACATAATAATCTTTGCCTTCACCAATACTTGTCAATCCAATTCCTATAAGATCTGCGCCACCTTTTGTAGTATAACCTTGGAAATTTCTATGAAGTTCTGCTTTTTCTATTGCTTTAAAAAGTTCATCTTCTGGTTTGGCAAAGTGATCCATACCAACCATTTTATACTTGTTGTTTTCAAAAAATTCAATTGTATATTTTAAAATTTCCAATTTTACAGATGGGTGAGGTAGAGTTGTCTCATCTATCTTTCTCATGGTCTTTTTCATCCAAGGTACATGCGCATAGTTAAAAACTGCATATCGATCAGCATCAAGCTCTAGTGCCAAATCAAGTGTTTTTTTGAAAGTCTCAAAAGTTTGAAATGGAAGCCCAAAGATAAGATCAATATTGACCGATTTTATGCCTGCATCTCTTGCTATATCAATTGCTCCTTTGGTTACTTCATATGATTGGATTCGATGGATTGCTTCTTGGACTTTTGGATCAAAGTCTTGCACACCAAAACTAATACGATTAAATCCTCCGCTTTTGAGCACTTCCATGTGATCAGTTGTAAAAAATCTAGGATCAATTTCACAACTAATCTCAGCATCATCTGAAAAGTTTTTAAAGTGTTTTTGTATAAGATCAATAACTCGTTTTAACTGTTTTTTATTAAAAAATGTTGGAGTACCTCCACCAAAATGCATCTGTGTAACAACTCTGTTTGTATCCACTTTTTTAGATAGTATCTCTAACTCTTTTTCTATATAATCTATATATCTATCTTTTTTATCCTCTTTAGAGGTATAAACGACATTACACCCACAAAAATAACAAGCCGAACGGCAAAATGGAAGATGAAAGTATAAAGAGAGCGCTCTTGTGTTGTCTTGTTCTTTAAACTCTTTATCAAGAGCAGCTGCATCAAATTTTTCTGCAAATTCTAGCGCTGTTGGGTAGCTTGTATATCTAGGTCCTGGTTTTGAGTATTTTGTAAATTTATTAAAGTCTATCATATTTGTTTGTCTGTCCTATTTGTAATTATTTAGTTGAGCTGGTATAAACTCTTTTAGGTTAATAAAAAGGTTTGGGTGCTCTTGTTTAATTCTAGTTAAAAGTTTTTCTAGATCAATTGATACCGGTTTTTGGGGATTCTCTTTTTGTGCATGGGTTCGAATTTCATCCATAGCTACGACCCATACATCCTCAAAATCAACTGGTATATTTTGCCAAATTGTCTTTTCAAGTTTGAGATTGAAATTCTCTTGTTGTGAAGTTTTTAGTGCTTCGATCATTTGCCCAAAAGTATCCGCAGGGATAAAAGCATATGCTTTTTTGTCGTTGTCTTCGTCAATGGCAAACCATGGATCGTTTGACTCCCATGTTCCATTTTTAAGATGTAGCTCTTTGATGTTTTCATTATCAGTTTTTCTAATCTCCAAAAGTGTCTGCTCTTTTTGTGTAAACCCAAGGCTCTTTGAGAGAGCATTTATCTTTTGGATCAATTTAGTATCATATTCTTCATCTTTATTTTCCATCATCTCCCCCTTTGTCTACTACCTTTTTTGATCTAACCAGACCATTATACCTTTTTGTCCATGAAGTCTATTTTCTGCTTCATCAAAGATAACTTCGCTAAAGTGCTCCAACACCTCTTCACTAACTTCAAAACCTCTATATGCAGGCAGACAATGTAAAAAAATTGCATCTTTGTTGGCTAATTTTATCATTTCTTCATCTACCATAAAGCCTTTAAAATCTTTGAGTTTTTTAGCTTTGTCATCCTCTTGTCCCATTGAAACCCAAGTGTCGGTTGTTATAACATCGGCATTTTTTACAGCTTCCTTGGGATTGTGAAAAAATTTTATATGAGCACCTGATTTTTTAGCCAATTTCATAGCACTATCTATAACTAAGCCGTCACACTCATACCCTTTTGGACTTGCTATTCTCAGCTCAAAACCAAGTTTTGCACAAAGCATCAACCAAGAGGCAGCAACATTGTTGCCATCTCCTACATAAGCTACCACTGGATTTTTATCTTTTTTATGTTCAACCATTGTCATATAATCTGCGATAAGTTGAACAGGATGATAAGAGTCAGTTAATCCATTTATCACAGGTATGCTAGAGTATCTTGCAAACTCTTTAAGCCCCTCTTGCGAAAAAGTTCTAATCATTACCATATCAAGCATGCGAGAGAGAACTCTTGCTGTATCTTTCATAGGCTCACCACGACCGAGTTGAATATCATTGCTTGATAAAAACAGAGCACTTCCACCTAGCTGATACATGCCGACTTCAAAACTAACTCTTGTTCTAGTGCTTGATTTTTCAAATACCATCCCAAGCGTTTGTTCTTTTAGATATGGTTTTTTTTTACCGCTTTTGGTCTCTTTTTTGATTTTAAAAGCAAGATCTACAATTTCTAAAATCTCCTCTTTTGAAAAGTCTTCTAGTGTTAAAAAATGCCTCATATCCTGTTCCTGTTTAGTATCTCTGCCGCCTCTTTTGCATGATAAGTGATGATGATATCTGCACCGGCTCTTTTAAATCCCAAAAGCGTCTCCATCATGACTTTGTCATAATCAACCAATCCTTGTTTACCTGCCATTTTAAGCATCGCATATTCACCACTGACATTATAAACTGCCAATGGTAAACGAGTGTTGTTCCTTATATCTCTTACGATATCAAGGTAAGCAAGAGCAGGTTTAACCATGAGGATATCTGCACCCTCTTTTTCATCTTCGATTGACTCATTTATCGCTTCATCTCTATTTGCCGGATTCATCTGATAGCTTCGTCTATCCCCAAAACTAGGACTACTCTCTGCCACATCACGAAATGGTCCATAATATGCTGAAGCAAATTTAGTTGAGTAACTCATAATAGGCAGATTTACAAAACCAGCGCTATCAAGAGCACTTCTAATAGCTGTTATCATGCCATCCATCATTCCACTTGGAGCGATCATATCGACTCCAGCTTTTGCATGTATGAGGGCTTGTTCGCCTAAAATTTCTAATGTTGCATCATTATTTACACTCTCATTTTCAAGATCTAAAATTCCACAATGTCCATGATCTGTATATTCACAAAAACAGAGATCAGTTGTAACAAACATCTGGGGATGTTTCTCTTTGATAGCTTCTATCGTCTTTGGAATAATTCCGTGTGAACATAAAGCATCACTACCTACACTATCTTTTAAAGATGGTATTCCAAAGAGGATAATACTATAAAGTCCAAGCTTTTTAAGAACTTCACACTCTTTTAAAACTTCATCGATACTCATCTGAAAAACACCAGGCATTGAGTCTATCTCAATTTTGATACCCTCTCCATCTTTGATAAAAAGTGGATAGATAAAATCATCTGTATCTAGTTTTGTTTGTGCGACTAAATCTCTTAATCTTGGATTAATTCGAACTCTTCTAAATCTTTTAAACATCTTTTACTCTCGCATATGATAAAATATTTTTATAAAAAACAGCTATTATACCATAAATATAAAAGAAAGAGAAAATATATGAAGATAGAGACTTCAAAGAGTGCACAATTACCAAGCCGTTTTGGTACATACAAAATTCAAGCATTTAAAGAGGGAGATAAAGAGCATTTAGTTATTTATAAAGAGCCACTAGTGGAAATTCCCATCGTAAGGATTCATAGTGAGTGTCTTACCGGAGATGCGATAGGAAGTCTTAAGTGTGATTGCAGAGATCAATTAGAGTTTGCACTCAAAGAGATCGAAGCACATAGTGGTATGGTAATTTATCTAAAGCAAGAGGGACGCAATATCGGACTTTTAAATAAGGTCAATGCATATGCACTTCAAGATGAAGGATTAGATACAGTAGAGGCAAATCATCAGCTTGGGTTTGGAGCTGATGAGAGGACTTATGAGATTGTTGAGTATATTTTAAACTATTTTGGTATCAAAAAAATTAAACTTTTAACTAATAATCCCAAAAAAGTTGAGAGTCTTAAAGGGATTGAAATAGTAGAGAGGTTGCCTATCATTACGCTTTGTAATAAACATAATGAAAATTATATAAAGATTAAAAAAGCAAAAATGGGACATTTGTTTTAGATGCAAAAGTTTGAAAAATTTACCAATCTTTTACTAAAGTACAATAAAATACATCGTCTTTCAGGTGCTAAAAATAGCAAAGAGGTAGAAAAAAATATCGAAGACTCGATATATGTGACAAATTTTTTAGAGTTTGACAAAATTAAAAAAGTTGTAGATATTGGAACAGGTGCTGGATTTCCAGGGATGATTTTAGCCATAGCGTTACCTGATGTGCATTTTACTCTAGTAGAGCCGTTGATGAAAAGAGTCGCTTTTTTGCATCTTGTCAAATCTACCTATGGTTTACAAAATGTTGATATAATAAGCCAAAGAGTGGAAGATATGGAAACTTTTAAAGTAGATCTAATCACTTCAAGAGCAGTTGCTAAGACCGATTTTTTATTGGATTTAGCATCTGGATTTATAGATAAAGATACGCAAATTCTCTTTTATAAAGGAGAAAGAGTTTATGAAGAAGTAAGTGATGATATGGACTATGAGATTATTAATAGAGGGATGAGAAATTACCTATGGATAAAAGGGATTAAACAGTGATTAAACTTATTTTTTTAGCAGTAGTGTTATATGGGATCTATTTTATATTTTTTAGAAAACCTAATATAGTGAAAAAGAATTCAGAGATTGAAGATACTCAAACGGTTATTGAGTGTGATAAATGTGGGGTTTACATAAGTTCTGAAGAGATTATAAAAAAAAATGGTAAGCAGTATTGTAGCGATGAGTGTGCGAGGTTGAAGTGATAATATTAGGACATGACTATATAAAAAGTAAACAATTTTATCTCATAAAAGAGAGTGAAGATATCAAAAAAACCCCTGCAAATAGTACAGTGGCATTTGATTTTAACGAAAAAAATTTGGAGCTTTGTAGGTATTGTAAAGAAAATGATGTCTTATTTGCTTTGATTGTGGAAAAGAGCAAAGATGTACTTTTTGCCAACTTGCTAGAAGCATCATACATCATGTGTGACAAAATATTGTCTCCTAAGGCTCAAAAATTTGCAGATGAGTATATGTTTGATGCAAAAGTTTTACTCTATAGCTCATGTGAAGATGACCTTGAGTGGGCAGCTGATCTTGGGGTAGATGGAATTATATTTGAAAAAGGAATAAATTATGGAAGTTGTTAAGACAGTATTTTTATTGACAGTTCTTACACTGTTATTTGTTTGGATCGGAGGCTTAATAGGCGGTCAAACAGGAATGTTGATCGCATTTATCGTAGCAATTGGTATGAATTTTTTTAGTTATTATAACTCAGATAAATTGGTTTTGAAGCACTACAATGCAGTAGAAGTGACCCAGATGCAAGCTAAAGGTTTATATGAGATGGTACAAAGACTCTCTGATCGTGCCGGTACGCCTATGCCAAAAATATACATCATACCAGATCATGTGCCAAATGCCTTTGCAACGGGGCGAAACCACTCAAATGCAGCCGTAGCAGTAACAGAGGGGCTTTTGGAAATATTAAATGACAATGAGGTAGAGGCTGTTTTAGCACATGAGATGAGCCATGTGAAACATTATGATATTTTAGTTGGGACAATTGCTGCTACTATTGCTGGAGCAATTGCTATGATTGCAAATTTTGGAATGATGTTTGGTGGCGGAAATAGTGACAATAGACCAAATCCAATTGTTATGATAGCTCTTATGTTTTTAGCCCCACTGGCTGCATCGATAGTGCAGATGGCAGTGAGTAGAAATCGTGAGTATATGGCAGATGAGGGTGCGGCCAAATTGACAGGAAACCCACAATGGTTACAATCAGCATTAGCCAAGCTTGACAACTATAGCCGTGGTCATCAAGTCTTGCATGAAGCGACACCGGCAACAGCTCATATGTTTATCATAAATCCATTTAGTGGAAAAGATATCTCATTTAAAACTCTATTTTCTACACATCCAAGTACAGAAGATAGGATAGCAAGGCTTGAAAAGCTAAAGAGGGTTATTTAACCGTCTTTAGTCCCATACCTATCCATCCATTTTTTATACCACCGGCTAACTCTTTTACATTTGTGTAATTCATATCGTTTATCAGAAAATTACCTACAGTTTTTGTTCTATTAGCTGATCTACAAACTAAGATAAAAGATTGATTTTTATCTTTAACTACCTTTGTAAACTCACTCATAAATTTATCTACATCATATTTTCCATTTTTATCAAAAAACATTATCTTTGAACTTCCCTCAATTATACCTGTACGCTCCCATTCTCTAGGAGTTCTAATATCTATAATTGGCACTCCATTTTTATGAAGTTCTACCAACTGTTTGGCATTTACATCTTGAAGTTTTGTCTGTAACTTAACATCTTTAGCATACAGAGCCACACCTATACATAGAAACAGTAATACTATTTTTTTGAACATAATTATATAACCTTTTTATTTGAACATGGAACAAGTTCTTTTGTGCCATTTTGTTCATTGTTTTTTGAGCATGAGCTCTTTTTATTTATAACCTCTTTTGGCAAGTTAGCATCGGCATGTTTGCCTTCTCTAGCATCTTGTAAAATTTTTAAAAATTTTTCAGGATTTGCACCACCTATTTTTGGCTCTCTTACCTCTTTTTCATCTAAAGCATTAATAAAATAAAATGTAGGAGCATCTCTTGTCCAAAATCGTTTTGGATAATCTTGCCTCTCAATATCTTTGATAACTACAACATAGTTTTCATTGAGATAATTTAAAACATGCTCCCTTTTAAATACTATATCTTTCATATATCCACAGGTTGGACAACTTTTGATACTAGTCATAAATAGAACAAGTTTGTTTTCAGCTTTAGCAACTTCTAGGGCTTTTTTATAGGAATAGATAGTTTTTAACTCATTGCAAAACGCAAATGTACTTAAAAGTGTTAATAGTAGTACTGTTTTTTTCATAAAGCTCGCTCCTTAAATTCTAAATTAATACATTGTATCAAATTATTGTATAATTTTTGTGAATGTAAAATATTGTGTTCTTAAACCCTAGCAATTGCAGGTTCAAATCTCACTGCCCTATTTCTTCCACTATTCTTTGCGCTATAAAGAGCAAGATCTGCAAATTTGATACATTGATGTATATCTTCACTATCTTTTGGATACATGGAGGCTCCGATGCTTAATGTCTTTGAAAAAACTTCATCTTTTGCTTTTATTTCCTGTTTTGCAAACTCTTGACCAATTTTGCTTGCAACTTCAGCAATGTATTTATCATCACAATTATATAGAAGAATCAAAAACTCTTCTCCTCCAAATCTAATAGCAATATCAGACCCTCTTATGCTTTTTTGAATTACGCTAGAGATTATTCTTATAGCTTCATCGCCTACATCGTGACCATAAGTATCATTTATCATCTTAAAGTGGTCGATATCTACCATTAAAATTCCATATGTCAAATTTGATCTTTTAGCCTGTGGAATTGATTTATCGATAAACTCATCTAAAAATTTCCTATTATAAAGTCCTGTGAGTTGATCTCTTCTTGCCGATTCTTTTAGTATATAGTTTAATCTAACACTGACTATTTCACTTCTTGCTGTGTTGATATAATCAGCTATAAAATATGGCAAACTATCAACCCTCTTTTTCTCTTGTATATCATGGCTTATTATAGATATGATAAGAGTCAAATCATCGGAAATTGCAAATGGTAGACATAGGTATCCATAGTCATCTGAACTATTGAAACTAGAGCATATATTTTGAAAAGATGATGAATTTACCGTTGCTTTGGTGCGATCAGCTCTGCATCCATTTTTATCGGCCAAGCAGTGTTTGTTTTTTTGAACATGTACAAATCTAATACTATTTTTTTTTGTATCTTTTTCTATGATATTAAAATCTTGTAAATTAAATTTATGTTGAAGAATTTGCGCTATTCTCTTATATATCTCATCTAAATTTTCATCTAACTCTATGGTTTTTTTAAATTTATAGATATCTGATAACTCATTGATAATCTCTTTTACAGCTATTAATGGATCATTGTGTCTTTTATAACTTTTATTTAGTAAAAACATACCCACTTTATCTTCTAGCTCGTTAAGAGCGTCTTGAAGTTTTTTAAGCATGCCGTTTATACGATCTGCTACTTGTTTGCCTTCGATAGATGTAACATCAATAACCCTTTGTGAATAATCACCTTCGCTTACTTTTTGCATAACATCTTTAACAGAATCAAAAATTCGGATGTAAGGGCGCAGAGAATTATTTATAATAAAAAGGGTTAAAATTATCGCTAAAATTGAGATGATTGCGATATATAAAATAGATACAAGAGAGTTTTCCCTTATATCACTTATATCAATAACCATACTAATAGTTCCAAGGACTTCATTCTCATTAACATTATGACATTTAAGGCAATTTGGAGTCCCCTTTGATGAAGCGATATATGGAATTGTTACTCTAAGTTCCGCACCATCAAAATCCTCGCTCACTTTTTGAAATATTTTCCCCGTTCTTAAAACTTCTCTATCAATATTATCTCTTGGTAGTTCATTATCGATTCCATCACCAAACTGCTCTATGATAGATCTTGATCTACTTATCCAAAGACCATTCATGTTTTTTGAATTTTCAATCTTTTTTAGAAAATATTTTCTTTTATCCATCACACCATTAACCATGTGAGAAGTTAAGCCACTTTTAACTATTTCGGCAGTAAGCTCAGCTTTTTCTTCTGCACTCTTTATGCCAAACTCTCTAAAGTTTAGCAATATACTAGCCATCAAGACAAGAGAAAGAAGTGTAAAAACGCCAATTAAAATAAGTGTGATCTTTTTTCGTGTACTCATAGAGTCCATATCGTCACATGTTGGCATTTGTTTATATAAACAGTTGTAGAATCATGACGATATAATCAAATATATAATAATTTAGGAAAGTAGATGAAACCATTAAAAATTGCCATTCTTATCGACGATGAGAAATTAGAAAAGTATAAAATAGAGATACTACATGAGTTACAAAAATCTGATTTTTGTAAAATTACAAAATTTATCAAACGAGAAAAAGAGATTGTTATAGGTGCAGAAGGCTCAAAATATCTTTTTTATAGACTTTTTAACAAAATAGACCCAAAGCTTTTTGGCAAGGGAATTAAGTATTTGGTTCTTGAATCTATCAAAGATTTGATCGATAAAACAGATAAAGAAGAGCCAGATTTGATAATCAACCTAACATCTTCAACCAAACATTATCCAAATAGTGCAAAATACGGCATGTGGCAATTTGTCTACTCTTCATACCCCAAAGCTTATTGGGAAGTTATAAATAACGATCCTTTTACACAAGTTACTCTTCAAAAATCAGCAATAGGTTTTGAAAGTGCACTCATAATAGATACTTTTAAAACAGTTACAGATAGAAAATCGATGATAAAAAATAGAGATTTAGTAGCTTGGCGATCACACATGATGATGGTGAGAAATATCGAAAAATTAGCCAAAAAAGGTAAAATTTTTTTACAAGATAAACGCCAAGTACTCAATTTTGACCATAATAATTTAAAACCCAAAAGAAAATTTTTCGACTTTCAGTTTGATTTTAGTGATAAAACATACCAAGCCCCTCCAACAAATTGTCAAATGCTAAAAGCTAGCTGTAAGCTTTTAAAAAAATATATAACCTTTAGTATCAGAAAATTTTTCCAAATGGATCGTTGGTTTATACTATACAGTGAAAACACAGACGATAAAATAAATCCAAAATTAGCCGAATATAAAAGATTTTATCCGCCTTCACAAAACTATTTTATAGCTGATCCATTTGTTGTTGATGAAGGTGATAAAACTTACCTTTTTTATGAAGAGCTTAGCTATGACAAC
Source organism: uncultured Campylobacterales bacterium (assembly GCA_964447385.1). Classification (GTDB taxonomy): domain Bacteria; phylum Campylobacterota; class Campylobacteria; order Campylobacterales; family QNZT01; genus SZUA-1433. The sequence continues at coordinate 15,268 of CAYUSV010000018.1, forward strand.
TACAGAGGTTATCTAAAAGTAGCAGAGTATGATAAACACTCAGGAGATTTTAAAGAGCCTCAAATGGTGCTTGAACAAGAGTATCACCTCTCATATCCAAATGTCTTTAAACATGAGAGCAAATACTACATGATTCCAGAATCTTATGAAAACAAAACAGTAGATCTATTTGAAGCAGTAGAGTTTCCAACAAAATGGAAAAAGAAAAAAACACTACTAAATGATGTTTTAGCTGTTGATGCAACACTGTATTTCAGAGATAAGAAATGGTGGATGTTTGTAAATATTGCTTCAAAAGAAGGCTTTTCAATGAATGATGAACTATACATCTATTACTGTAAAGACTTTTTAACAGATGAGTGGACACCACATACCCAAAACCCTGTAGTTTGTGATGTAACAAGTGCAAGACCAGCCGGAGCTTTGATAGAAAAAGACGGTAAATTATACAGACCTGCACAAGATTGTAGCGGAATTTATGGTAGAAAAATTGTCATCAATGAGATTAAGACTCTAACTGGGGATGAATACAAAGAGGATTTGATAGGTGAGATAAACTCTGATTTTGCAGATGATTTAGTCGCTGTACATACACTAAATAGTTCAAAAAAATTAACAGTTATTGATGCGATAAAAAGTAGGTAGTGAGCTGTCTGATTATTACTTAATAGTCAGACATTTGTACTTTTAAGTAAAGGGAGTCATATCTCCTATAATTTATCCTAATGCCTTTTACCCATTTTGACTTGCCACTCCTCTAAGATAAAAGGTGTTATGATATCATAACCTTGTTTTTCAACCAAATCGCTTAACTTAGGGAAATCAGCAACAATTTTTTTCTTAATATCTAAGTTGTCAATCTCTTTAGCTTTACCAAAAACTCTTATCTGTATGTCATCATCTTCATTATAAAAACAGATCTCAATATTCGGATTTTTTGATAACTCTTCAAAAGATTTTTTAAATTTTTTTGTATTAAACATGATTGCATTTTTGTCAGCTTTTAAGATTCTCATTATTCTCACAGATGGAATGTTGTCATGTGAGGTTGCGAGATAACAGATAGGATTACGATTGATAAAATTTAATATTTCTTGTTTATTCATCTTAATGCCTTATGTTTTTGAGACTTTTTTTGAAGTATCATAAACCATCTCATAATAACTGTTATTGTTATATTCAAACTCTTGTATAACTTCAAGTTTTAACTTTTTTTTATGTGCCTCATATGATCTTCGGTTTATTTTGTTTACAAAAGTCACTAAAATAGGATATTTTTTTGCCATGTTTTCTCTAGCATATTCAAATATTTTTTCCAACATACCACTACCTCTAATACTTTTATCAATACAAACAGGTCCATATTGGTATGAGTTATCTACACTTAATTTTTGTCCCAAATATTCTAAAGTTGGTAAATTCTTTATCATGTGTTCAAACATGGGCCAAATTGACCAAAACTGCCAAGATGCCGACATAACATAAGCTATAACTTTATCATCTTTAATTGCTATAAATAGACCTTGTTCGTTATCTATCAAATTTGTTAATTGTTCTTTAGTGAAAGCTGTTGTTACGAAGCCATCTTTTTTATCTTCTTCATTTATCGAATCAACTTGATACTTATAATGAAGTTCTAAAACTTTATCGATATCACCAATGTCTGCTATTTTAAATCTCATAATGTGACTCTGCTTAGTTTAAAAATATAATATTTAGTGGATTATTTAAAAGGTGGTGGCTTGAGACGGAATCGAACCGCCGACACGGTGATTTTCAGTCACCTGCTCTACCGACTGAGCTATCAAGCCTTAAATTGGAAATGATATTGTACTCTTTTTAATTAAAAGTCAACTTAAATTTTTTACGGAGTTGATAAAATCTTCCCCTCTTTTAACATATGATGGAAATTGATCTAAACTAGCAGCCGCTGGAGAGAGTAAGCTTACTCTTTTCTCTTTTTGTTTATTGATCGTATTTACTGCATTTTCTAGGGTATTAGAGAGTGTACATGAGAGTCTTCTCTCATATGAGAGTTTTTCTATTTTTTTTGCATTGCTGCCGATTGCAAAGATTTTTACTTTGTACTCTTTTAAGATTTCAAAAAGCGGTGTCAAATCAGCACCTTTATCGTCACCGCCTAGTATGAGGTTTATATCTTTGTCTTTGTATCTTGTTAGAGCAGCGATTGTAGCATCTGCATTTGTAGCTTTTGAGTCATTTACCCAGAGTCTGTTTTTTTTATCTTTAAACTCTTCTACTCTATGCTTTCCTATCTCAAAACTGTTGATTTTTTCATAATCAATCTCATCAAAGAGTATTTTACTAACAGCTAGTGCTAAAAGCGCATCGGTTAAAAATGGCTCTTTAAATTTTATTTTTTCTATCTCTATATCAAAATATTGGGCTAAATCATTGGCATCGTCGTAGAGAATTTTAAAAGCATCAGTTTTGTATGAGGCATATTTTTTTGGCAATATCACAGCTTCGCCTTCTCTCATAAAATCTAAAGGTTTTAGTTTTGCTCTCTCATACGCTTCATAGCTTCCATGCCAACTTATATGATCAGGTGAGATGGGTAATAATACATATAAGTTTGGTTTTGCTTTTGTTGTGTAGTGCAGTGTAAAAGAGCTAGTTTCTAGTATCCAGATACTTGCATTTTCATCAAGCTTGGCTAGTGGTATTCCTACATTTCCGCCCTCAACACTTCCCCTATCTTTTAGAAGATGTTGCATCATGTTTGTTGTGGTTGTTTTGCCGTTTGTGCCACTTATCCAAATGGAGTAGGGCATGGAGTCTTTAAATAGATCATATTCGCTTATAAGGTTTTTTGCTTTTTTGATGAGGTGATTTGTAGGCTCAATGCCTGGACTTGTCACTTCAAGACTGCTTTTGTTTGGATCAAACATATCAGGTGGTAAAAATTCATTTCCTCTCTTATCATAAGTTACAGCAAAAAATTTATCATCATAAACGGTGCAGTTTCCAAACTTCTCTACAATCGCTTTTGTCGTTTTCCCATAACCAAATATAGTCATTATCGTATCTTTAGTGTGATAAGCGCCAAGAGGTTAGAGATAAGTGCCATGATCCAAAATCTTACGATTATCTTATTTTCTGCCCACCCTTTAAGCTCAAAATGGTGGTGAATTGGAGCCATTCTAAAAACCCTTTTTTTACGAGCTTTATAGCTTCCTACTTGCAAGATAACAGAAACAGTTTCCATAACAAAAACAAACCCAACTAGTATAAGAAGAAGTTCATTTTTAGTTATAATTGCCATGTATGCAATAAATCCACCAAGAGCGAGAGATCCGCTATCTCCCATAAATATCTCAGCTGGATGACAGTTGTGCCATAAAAAACCGATTAATGATCCAATAAGCGCGGTCGCCACGATGGTCACTTCACCAATACCTTTTATATTTGGGACAAGAAGATAATCACTCAAAAGTGCATGCCCCATGATATAGACAAAAACAGTCAAACTCATAATAGAAAAGATAGAAGGTACAGTTGCTAACCCATCTAATCCATCAGTGAGATTGACTGCATTTGAGGTGGAGACAAATATCAATGTCCAAAAACCAATAGCAAGTATATTCATATCAAAAAGTGGATGTTTATAAAACGGTATATAAAGTTCAGTCATAAAATTGCCAAAGTATAGATAAAGACCAATGATGACAGAGGCTACAATTTGTAACAAAATTTTAACTCTTGCACTCAATCCTGCCTCATTTTGTTTGTTTATTATCTTTGAGAGGTCATCTTTTATGCCAATTGCTGCAAAAAGTATGATTGTCAAAATAGCGCCAAATGCAAAAAAACTGTTATATTTGATAGTAAGTAGCGACGCAACAAGTGTTGAAGTTAAAAAAACAAGTCCACCCATAGTAGGTGTAGTTGATTTTGCTTGGTGTGAATCTGGTGCGTGTTTGTAGATGGGCTGATTTGCTTTTTTTGCTTTTGCCCAAGCGATATATTTTGGCATGAGTATGAGAGTTAAGATAAACGCCACAAAAAACGATATTCCGGCACGAACAGTAATATATTGAAAAATATTTATTTCAAAAAAATGGTAAAAAAGATAGAGCATTAAAATCCTTAAAAGCGTTATTTTAGTAGAATTTATCTTAAGTAAGAGGGAGAGAAAAATGGAAACAAACAAAGCTTTATTGATTATCACCGATGGTATCGGATATAACAAGTCATGTGAAAACAATGCATTTTGTAATGCTAAAAAACCAACTTATGATTATCTTTTTAAAAATGTACCTTATTCATTGGTTAAAACCTCTGGTTTGTCGGTGGGACTTCCAGATGGGCAGATGGGAAATAGTGAAGTAGGTCATATGTCTATTGGAAGTGGTAGAGTGCTTTATCAAAATCTTGTCAAAATTACAAAAGCTGTTAAAGATAACTCTTTAGCGCAAAATCAAGTTTTGGTGGAGTTATTGCAAAAGAGTAATGATATTCATATTGTGGGACTTTTGAGTGATGGTGGTGTGCATTCGCATATTGACCATATCATAGCTTTGGTGCAAATTGCTTCAAGTAGTGGTAAAAGAGTCTATCTGCATCTTATTACCGATGGTAGAGATGTCAGCCCTACATCTGCGGTTAAATATATAAAACTTATAGAAGAGATTTTAGATGAAAATATCTCAATTGCTACTATTAGCGGTAGATTTTATGCAATGGATAGAGATAAAAGATATGAACGCGTAGAAAAAGCTTATGATGCTATCGTGCATGCTAAACCAACAACAAACATGAGTGTTTTTGAATATATCTCATCAAGTTATGAAAAAGAGATAAATGACGAGTTTATTGAGCCTATCTCTTTTGCTGATTATTGTGGATTAAAAGATGGTGATGGCATAGTTTTTGCAAATTTTAGAAGCGATAGAATGCGTGAAATTGTAGATACAATTGGCAATGAAGGTTTTAACGAATTTAAAACAAAAAATGTAAAAGTAAATATTGCGACTATGACAGAGTACAATAAAGAGTTCCCATATCCTATACTTTTTAAAAATTCTGCTCCTCAAAATACATTGGCACAAGTTATAAGTAATGCAGGTTTAAATCAACTTCATACCTCTGAAACTGAAAAATACGCTCATGTCACCTTTTTCTTTAATGGTGGTGTTGAAGAGCCTTTTAAAAATGAGACAAGAGTTTTAGTACCAAGTCCAAATGTCAAGACATACGACTCAAAACCACAAATGAGTGCACCAGAGGTAGGTAAAAATGTCAGAATTGCTATGGACGAGGGATATGACTTTATAGTTGTTAATTTTGCAAATGGTGATATGGTTGGTCATACAGGTAATTATGGGGCAGCTATAAAGGCTGTTGAAGCTGTTGACAGTGAGCTTGGAAAAATCATTGAAGTTGCAAAAAAAAGAGGATACAGTATAGTTTTGACAAGTGATCATGGAAATTGTGAACAGATGAAAGATGAAGATGCAAACACTCTTACAAATCATACTACATTTGATGTGTTTTGTTTTGTTATGAGTGAGGGAGTAACCAAAGTAAAAGAGGGTGGATTGAACAATATCGCACCCACTGTTTTAAAGCTTATGAACTTAGAGATTCCTAAGGAGATGGATGAGCCTTTGATTTGACCTGGGGGAGTTCAATAGGCTCCAAGTTTCCATGTGGATCGATAAGAACATAATAAGGCACACCACCGATCCACATATCTCTCCTTCTTAGGTAATCAACCAATCTATCACCTTCTGTGTATGTTAAAACATCAAATTTTATCCCTTTTGTTTTTACGAAATTAGTTAAAGTACTATCTTCTATCTCATATTGGGCATGGATGCCGATAACTTTTATACCACTGTTTTCAAGCATATTAACTTCTGGGATATCTTTGATACAGTAAGGACACCTTGTGCCAAAGAAAAATAGTAGGATATTTTTTTTCTTATATTTTTTATCTTCAAAGATGAAATTTCCTTCATAATTATTAATAGAAATCTTTTCACCCTCTAATGTTTGTAGTGTAAATTTCTGAGCAAAAAGCGAAAGTGATAAAAATAAAACTATCGCAACAATCTTTCTCATATCTTCTCCTTATTCAATTTTCTATATCATAGTATGATAATTTTAATTTAGGATAAAAAGATGACTTTTACAGGAGAAAATGTACTCATAACTGGTGCAAGTAGAGGAATAGGTGCAGAAATTGCTAAAGTATTAGCCGGATATGGGTTAAAAGTTTGGATCAATTATCGATCTAAACCATCTCTTGCTGATAATCTTAAAGAAGAGATTCAAAAGCTTGGCGGAGAAGCTGCTGTTATCAGTTTTGATGCGAGTGATGAAGATGGATTTGTACAAGCAGTCAAAACGATAGTAGAGTGTGATGGCGGATTATCATATCTTGTAAACAATGCCGGAATTACAAATGACAAATTAGCACTTCGTATGAAATTAGAAGATTTTGATAGTGTTATAAAAGCAAATTTAAATTCAGCTTTTATAGGGTGTCGTGAAGCATTAAAGGCTATGAGTAAAAAAAGATTTGGTGCAGTTGTCAATATCTCTTCGATCGTGAGTGAGAGTGGAAATATAGGACAGGTAAACTACTCTGCAAGTAAAGGTGCTATGAACTCAATGACAAAAAGTTTTGCTTTAGAGGGAGCTTCTAGAAGTATAAGGTACAATGCAATAACACCAGGGTTTATAGCAACTGATATGACCCAGACATTAAATGAAGATGTAAAAAAGAGTTATACAGATAAAATACCATTAAAAAGGTTTGGTGATCCTAAAGATGTAGCAGAGGCTGTTTCGTTTTTACTAAGTGACAATTCAAGCTATATTACGGGAGAAATCTTAAAAGTAAACGGTGGAATGTATGTTTAAGCCCTCTGTTTACTATTTTTTAATAATTTTTTGATACACTTGGCGGACATTATAATATAAGGAGAAAATATGGCATTAATTGATGATGTAAAAGAAGTAGTGGTAGAGCAGTTAAATTGCAATGCTGATGAGGTTAAAGAGGAGTCTAAATTTGTAGAAGATTTAGGTGCAGATTCGTTAGATGTTGTTGAGCTTGTTATGGCTCTTGAAGAGAAGTTTGATATTGAAATACCAGATAGTGATGCTGAAGCAATCGCAACAGTTGGTGATGCAATAAAATATATCGAAAATAATAACTCGTAAAAATAAATTTTTCTTTAAAAGGAGTAGTATCGCTACCTCTTTTAAAGTCAAGAAAAATTAAGGAGACAGATGTGAAGAGAGTTGTGATAACTGGTATGGGTATGATTAATTCCGTAGGGAATGATAAAGAGAGTTCTTTTAAAGCCATTGTTAATGGTGAGTGTGGCATTAAAAGTATTACTCTGTTTGATACCAGTAAACACTCTGTCAAAATTGCTGGAGAAGTGAGTGATTTTGACCCAAATACTGTCATGAACCCAAAAGATGTTAAAAAAGCTGATAGGTTTATTCAATTTGGTCTAAAAGCCTCAGCAGAAGCTATGAACGATGCCAATTTTAGTGAGGTTGATAAAGATAGATTCGGAATTGTTTCAGCTTCAGGAATTGGTGGACTTATAAATATTGAAAAAAATTCAATTATTAGTCACCAGAGAGGACCTAGAAGAATTTCACCATTTTTTATCCCCTCTTCACTTGTTAATATGTTAGGTGGATTTATCTCAATAGAACACGGTCTTAAAGGTCCAAATCTATCTGTTGTTACAGCATGCGCTGCTGGAACACATGCAATTAGTGAAGCAGTAAAAACCATAATGTTAGGTGGAGCTGAAGGCATGTTAGTTGTTGGCGCTGAGTCTGCAATTTGTGATGTTGGGATCGGCGGATTTGCTTCGATGAGGGCACTCTCAACTAGAAACGAGGAGCCTTTGAAGTCTTCCCGTCCATTTGATGCAGATCGAAATGGTTTTGTTATGGGTGAGGGGGGTGGCGCACTTGTACTCGAAGAGCTTGAATTTGCACAAAAAAGGGGTGCTAGAATTTATGCTGAAATTATCGGTTTTGGTGAAAGTGGCGATGCAAATCATATAACATCTCCAGTAGTTGATGGCCCATATCGTGCAATGAGGGCAGCATATGAGATGGCGGGTTCTCCAAATATTGACTATGTAAATGCTCACGGGACAAGTACTCCTGCGAATGATAAAAATGAGACGGCCGCTCTTAAAATGTTGTTCGGTGATAAAAAAAATTGTCCACCAGTCAGTTCAATCAAAGGTCAAATTGGTCACTGTTTAGGTGCAGCTGGAACGATGGAGGCTATTATCTCTATCATGGCTATGCGAGATAGTATAATGCCACCAACTATTAATTATGAGACTCAAGATGAAGATTGTGATTTGGATTATATACCAAATGTAGCAAGAGAGTCTGAAATCAATATTGTTATGAGTAACTCATTTGGATTTGGTGGAACAAATGGCTCGATTATACTAAGAAAATTTATTAAATAGGGGTTTGCCTTATGGTTACTTATCTTGCGTTTGAAAAAGGTATTCAGCAGATAGATCAGGATATGCAAGAGGCAAAATCTGTTGGAGATTTTGTTACTATATCGACTCTAGAGAAGAGTTTAGAAAAAGAGATATCAAAAACTTACAAGAGTTTAACTGATTATCAAAAACTTCAATTAGCCCGTCATCCTAGCCGTCCTTATGCGCTTGATTATATTAGAGGTATGCTGGAAGACTCTTATGAGATACACGGTGATCGTGTTTATGCTGATGATAATGCAATCGTCTGTTATATCGGAACTGTTTCGGGCAAAAAAGTTATGGTTATTGGTGAGCAAAAAGGACGAGGAACAAAAAATAAAATCAGAAGAAATTTTGGTATGCCTCAGCCTGATGGATACAGAAAAGCCTTAAGAGTTGCAAAAATAGCGGAAAAATTCAAAATTCCTATTCTTTTTCTTATAGATACTCCAGGTGCTTATCCTGGTATTGGCGCTGAAGAGAGAGGGCAGAGTGAGGCAATCGCTAGAAATCTTTTTGAGTTAAGCGATCTTAATACTATTACAATTTCTATTGTTATCGGTGAGGGTGGAAGTGGTGGTGCTTTGGCTATTGGTGTAGCAGATAAGTTTGCTATGATGCGTTATTCTGTTTTTAGTGTTATTTCGCCTGAGGGATGTGCCGCAATACTTTGGAATGATCCTAAAAAGCAAGAGAGTGCTACTAAAGCTATGAAAATTACGTCTGAAGATCTTAAAAAACTAGATTTAATCGATGATGTTATTGATGAGCCTATCGAGGGAGGACATAGGGATAAAGCTGGTGCTATTTTAGCGCTTAAAAAATATTTCCTTGACTCATTAGAGGAGTTAGAAAAGCTAGATGAAGAGACAAGACTCAATAATCGATATAACAAATTAATATCTGTTGGTGCTTATGTAGATGAGTCGATTGAGTTAGAAAAAGAGAAAGAAAATGAGTTAAAAACAGAACTTGCCAACAAATTTAATACCTTCCTTGATAAAATACAATCAACTTCAGATAAAAAAGATAAAGACAAATAACACCAAGCCGTTAGCTTGGTGTCATGCCCTATTA
>CAYUSV010000019.1:0-24708 GCA_964447385.1 uncultured Campylobacterales bacterium
TACTATTTTCCACTCTTGATATATACGAATAAGTAATAAAAAATCCGTATATATCCCTTTTGAAAGATGCCATAAAACCAAACCTTTCCATTTGCCATTGACTATATCAAGTGCTAACTCCAAATCGCACTGATACACTGTGTCTTTATATTTTAATTTAGCCAACATAGACTCCCTTGTGCTATCTATAAAATTATTATAACAAAATTGCTGAAGTTTTTTGATACTATCTTGTTGCGCAACTCACTAGCGGTAGCGGTATTGACATTTCTTAAAAATTCTGATGTAAGCATAGATATTTATCCTCTATCTCTACTGCATGATCTTGGTTAAAAATCTTTTTTTAAAAGTGAATCGACTTTTTTATCCACAATTATGTTTTAGAGATGCTCTTAAATAAATTTTTCCTATAATACATCTAAAATTATCAATCTAAAGGGGCAAGATGAAACCAACCTACCTACCTGAAAAAGAGGGTCTTTATGATCCTGAATTTGAACACGACGCATGTGGCGTTGGATTTGTAGCTCATTTAAAGGGTGAAAAATCTCACGATATCGTAAAAAAGGGGATTGAGCTTCTTATCAATCTCGAACATAGAGGTGCTGTCGGAGCAGAAAAAAACTCTGGTGATGGTGCTGGAATTCTTACACAAATGCCAGATCGTTTTATGCGAAAAGTTGCCAAAGAGCAGGGGATTGAATTACCTGCTTTTGGTCATTATGGTATTGGTGTCGCTTTTGTTCCTAGAGATATTAATGCTGGTATAGAGTGTCAAACCATAGTCGCTAATGTTGTTCAAAAGGTGGGGCTTGAAGTTCTTGGGTGGAGAAAAATTCCAACTGAAAACTCTTCGCTTGGTGAGAGAGTAAAAGCAGTAGAGCCTTATGTGTATCATATATTTGTCAAAAGACCAGAAGCTTTAGCTGATGAGGGGGCATTTGAGAGAAAAATGTTTGTAGCTCGAAAACATATACAGACTCTTGTATCAGACTCTAAAATCAATGGAACAGAGTATTTTTATATGCCAAGCTTCTCACATAAGACGATCTCTTATAAAGGGCAACTCATAACAGAGCAGTTACCTCAGTATTTTGCGGATTTGAGTGATCCTGATTTTGAGTCGGCTCTTGCGTTAGTTCATAGTAGATTTTCGACAAATACTTTTCCGTCATGGCCGTTAGCTCAACCATTTAGATATCTTGCACACAATGGTGAGATAAATACCCTAAGAGGCAACATAAATTGGATGAGAGCTAGACAATCGATGTTAAGTTCTAAACTTTTTAGCGAAGAAGAGCTTGATATGATCTATCCATATCTCATAAATGAACATAAAGGTTCAGACTCTTCTGTTTTAGATAATGTTGTTGAGCTTTTAACATTAGCAGGTCGTGAACTTCCGCATGTGTTGATGATGATGATTCCAGCAGCTTGGAAAGATGAAGAGATGAGTCCTGATCTTAAAGCTTTTTATGAATACCATGCAACCTTTATGGAGCCGTGGGATGGTCCTGCTTCAGTTGCTTTTACCGATGGTAAATTTATCGGAGCGACACTTGATAGAAATGGGTTAAGACCTTCAAGATATTCATTAACAAAAGATAATATTTTAGTCATGGCAAGTGAACAAGGGGCGTTAGAGTTTCCTTCAGAAGATATCGTGTTAAAGGGTAGATTGCAACCTGGGAAGATGTTTTTAGCAGATTTAGAAGAGGGTAGAATCATAAGTGATGATGAGATAAAAACTAAGTTCTCAACAGCATTTGCTTATCGTGATTGGGTTGATTCACACAAGATAAATATAGATGATCTTCCTCTAAATCGTGAGATAAAACAGCCAAAAAGTACTACTATTTTGCAACGACAAAAATGCTATGGTTATACGCAAGAAGATCTTAAAATGATTTTAACGCCTATGGCAAATGAGGCTTATGAAGCGACAGGCTCTATGGGAAATGATGCGGCACTATCTGTTTTGTCAAACCATTCACTAAACCTTTATAACTATTTTCATCAACTATTTGCACAAGTAACAAACCCTCCGATTGACCCAATTCGTGAAGAGTTGGTTATGTCCTTGACCGCATACATAGGACCACAAGGAAATCTTTTTCAAGAGGTAGATGAAAATAGAAAATTTATCAAGTTAAGTTCTCCTATATTGACAAATATTCAATTAGAAAAACTTAGAGAAGTAAGTGAGTTAAACTTCAAAGCAAAAACATTTGAAATCCTCTTTGATTCAAGAAAAAAAGGCTCTATGCAGACTTCACTTGATAATGTTATAGCTGAGGTGGAAAAAGCGGTAGATGATGAGTATCAAGTTATCATCCTCTCCACAAGAGGCATTGGCAAAACAAAAGCAGCAATTCCTACGCTTCTTGCTACAAGTGCTGTTCATCAACATTTGGTTAAAAAGGGGATTAGGACAAATTGTGCTCTTGTTATAGAGAGTGCAGAAGCAAGAGAGATTCATCATTTTGCAACACTTATCGGTTATGGCGCAAATGCTATAAATCCTTATCTTGCATTTGAGACGATAGAAGATATGAGAAGAAGAGAGCTTATCAACAAAGATATAACTTATGAAAAAGCAGTCGAAAACTATATAAAAGCTATCGGAAAAGGTATCTTTAAAGTCATGTCAAAGATGGGAATTTCAACGATACGATCTTATACAGGTGCGCAGATATTTGAGGCGGTTGGGGTATCTTCGAAGTTGGTTGACAAATATTTCACAGGAACAGCTACCAGGGTTGAGGGTATCGACATGGATACTCTTGAAGAGGAGACTTTGATTTGTCATAGAGTTGCTTATCCAAAAGAGAATTTTGAAGCAAATGACCTTAGTGTCGGTGGGCAGTATGCTTATAGACAAAGAGGTGAAAAACATCTCTTTAGTCCTGAGGTTATTTTTCTTTTGCAAAATTCAACAAAAACTAACAATTATGAGACTTACAAGCAGTATGCAAAACTTATCAATGATCAATGTGAAAATTATATAACTTTAAGGTCGTTACTTGATTTTACCAAACAAGATCCTATTGATATAGATGAGGTAGAGAGTATTGAGAGTATTATCACAAGGTTTGCAACTGGTGCTATGAGCTATGGTTCTATCTCTGAGGAAGCTCACACAACTCTAGCAATTGCTATGAACTCCATAGGTGCAAAGAGCAATACCGGAGAAGGAGGAGAAGATGCTAAAAGATTTCATACAGATAAAAACTCCAAAATCAAACAGGTTGCTTCTGGACGCTTTGGTGTGACCGCAAACTATCTTGTAAACTCACAAGAGATACAGATAAAAATGGCACAAGGTGCAAAACCAGGAGAGGGTGGACAACTTCCAGGTCATAAAGTAGATGAGATTATAGGGCGCACAAGACACTCAACCCCAGGAGTTGGACTCATATCTCCACCACCTCATCACGATATCTACTCCATAGAGGATCTAAAACAGCTTATTCACGATCTAAAAAATGCAAATACAGATGCAAGAATAAATGTCAAACTTGTCTCAGAAGTTGGAGTTGGGACTATTGCAGCAGGTGTGGCTAAAGCACACTCTGATGTGGTTTTAATTTCAGGATATGATGGAGGAACAGGAGCAAGTCCACAAACCTCAATCAAACATGCAGGTCTGCCATGGGAGCTTGGTTTGGCTGAAACTCATCAAACTTTAGTAAAAAATGGACTCCGCTCTCGTATTGTTGTACAGACTGATGGACAGTTAAGAACAGGAAGAGACATAGCTATAGCTACGCTTTTGGGAGCTGAAGAGTGGGGAATTGCTACAAGTGCGCTTGTGGTAGAGGGGTGTATCATGATGCGAAAATGCCATCTAAACACATGTCCAGTTGGAATCGCTACCCAAGATGAAGAGCTTCGAGCACTTTATAAAGGAAAACCAGAACATGTGGTGAATTTTGTAAAATTTATAGCTAGTGAACTTCGAGAGATTATGGCAGAGCTTGGTTTTAGAACTATAAATGAGATGGTAGGGCGAGTTGACAAACTCAAAGCAAAGGAGAATATCAACCATTGGAAAGCAAAACATCTTCAGTTAGATCGTCTTCTTTATCGTATGCATCTGCGTGAAACTGACACACCACACCAAAGCATTTGTCAAGATCATGGCATCGATAAAGCGCTTGATAACAGACTTATTGAGTTAGCAAAACCTGCAATAGAGAGTAAAAAACCTATAAAAGAGAAGATAAAGCTTAAAAATATCAACCGAACTGTAGGAACAATGCTATCAAGTCAAATGACAAGAAAGTATGGTGAAGATGGATTGCCTGAGGATACGATACATTTTGAAGCTACGGGTAGTGGTGGACAGAGTTTTGGTGCTTTTGTAAATAGTGGTATTACGCTAGAGATTGAAGGTGATGCAAATGACTATTTTGGCAAAGGTTTATGTGGAGGAAAACTCATACTCTATCCACCTAAAAATATCTCATATGAGCCAAATACAAATGTAATACTTGGCAATGTCTCATTTTATGGAGCGACAAGTGGAGAAGCATATATCTATGGATTGGCAGGGGAGCGTTTTTGTGTAAGAAACTCTGGTGCAAATGTAGTAGTAAGTGCCGTAGGTGATCATGGATGTGAATATATGACAGGAGGCAGAGTTGTGATACTTGGTGAAATTGGTAAAAACTTTGCAGCTGGTATGAGTGGCGGTATCGCATATATCTATGACAAAGATAAGACGCTAAAACAGAGAATCAATACTGAAATGGTTGATTTAGATAGAGTTGAAGATCAAAAAGAGTCAGATGAGATAAGAGCAATGGTTGAAAAATATATAAAATATACAGATTCAAAAGAGGCAAAGGAGCTTTTAGATGAGTGGGATAAAACGGTGTCAAATTTTATCAAAGTGATGCCTGTTGATTATAAAAGAGTGTTGGCAAATATGCCAAGAGCAAAAGATGAACAAGATGTTAGCGCTTAAGGGGTAGTGATGGGAAAAGTAACTGGATTTAAAGAGTTTGGTCGAAAAAACTTTGCACATGCTCCTGTAAGTGAGCGAATTAAAAACTACAATGAATTTATAATACCTTTGAAAAAAGAGGCATTAAACGAACAAGCAGCAAGATGTATGGATTGTGGTGTGCCATTTTGCCATAGTAACTATGGTTGTCCAATTGCAAACATCATACCTAGATTTAACGATCTTGTATATAGAGGAAAGTGGGAAAGAGCATTTAGAACGCTTATGAGTACAAATAACTTTCCAGAATTTACAGGGCGAATATGTCCAGCTCCATGTGAGGGTGCATGTGTACTTGGCATAAATGATGATCCTGTAAATATCAAAAGTATAGAGTATACAATAATCGAAAAAGCGTATAAAAAAGGGTGGATGAAACCACTCATACCCAAAAACAGAACAGGTAAAAAAGTAGCTGTGGTAGGTTCAGGACCTGCGGGTCTTAGTGTAGCAAATCAACTAAATAAAGCGGGTCATAGTGTAACTGTATATGAGAGAGATAAGCGAATAGGTGGCTTGGTCAGGTATGGTATACCAAACTTCAAACTTGATAAGAAAAAAGTAGTCCAAAGACGAGTTGATCTTATGAAAGAGGAGGGGATAGAGTTTATCACAAATGCTCACATAGGAGTTGATATCCCTGTAAAAGAGCTTCAAGAAAAGCACGATGGGGTAGTGCTTTGTGGTGGTGCTAGTTTACCAAGAGATTTGCCTATACCAAACAGAGATGCAAAAAATATACACTTTGCGATGGAGTTTTTATCTCAAAGCAATAGTAGAGTTGAGGGTGAGAGTATCCCAAAAGAGGATGAGATACAAGTTGCAGATAAACATGTAGTTGTCATAGGTGGTGGCGATACAGGAAGTGATTGTGTAGGAAACTCAAATAGACAAGGAGCAAAGTCAATAACCCAGATAGAGCTTATGCCAAAAGCTCCACTACATAGAGATGAGAGTATGCCATGGCCGTTATATCCTAGAGTTTTTAAACTCTCATCTTCGCAAGAAGAGGGTTGTGAAATGGACTTTAATGTACTCTCAAAATCTTTCATAAAAGATGAAAAAGGCAATGTAAGTGGTATAAACTGCATCAAAATAGAGTGGGGTGCAAAAGGGTTTGATGAGATAAAAGGAAGTGAATTTGTCATAAAAGCAGATGTTGTGTTTCTTGCTATGGGATTTTTAGGACCTGAACAAAAAGGAGTCATAGAAGAGCTAAACTTAGAGACTGACCAAAGAAGTAACATAAAAACAACAGGATTTGCAACTTCACAAGAGGGAGTTTTTGCAGCTGGTGATATGAGACGAGGTCAATCTCTGGTAGTTTGGGCAATAAATGAGGGACGAGAGTGTGCTAGAGAGGTCGATGAGTATCTAACTGGTGCACCGTCGGTTTTAAATGCCAAAGATAGCTCTTTGTATGAGCATGTGTGAGTAGCTAAGATAGAGGCAGATTTTGGATCTGCTTCATTATCGTTTTTACTCCTATGGTATCTGAAAGAAATTTGGAAGTCTTGGTGATACCTCCTGATTTGCTTGATAAACTCAAAACAAAATCAACTTATAAAAAGTTGGTCGATATATGAATATAAAAGTATTTTTGGGTATGTCCCTATAGAGAGTGTTGTTAGAGATTATTTTAAAAACCTTGAAAAAATAATAAAACTTATGAAAAAAGATAAAAACATAACAGTTTTAGAGATAGCAAATAGATTAAAAGTTACAGATAAAACAATAAAGCGAGATATTTTAAAACTCAAAAATGATAATAAGCTCAAAAGAGTAGGAAGCCTAAAAAGTGGTTATTGAGTGGTAATAGATGAAGCAATAAAAATATGTTAAAATATTGAATTAATTTTAATAGGAGCAGATATGAAAAAAGAGACTTTAGCGATTCATCATGGTTATTCACAAGAGGGTGTAGGTGCTATGGCTGTGCCAATATATCAGACAACTGCGTATGATTTTAAGACGGCTAAAATAGTGGCAGGTCATTTTGCATTAAGAGAGTTAAGACCTATATATACAAGGCTTAATAAACTTATAACAGAAATCTTAGAGAACAGAATCGCAGCAGTTGAAAAAGGTACCGCTTCGGCAAGTGGATAATCTACTACATTTTATGCAGTTGCAAATTTAGCCGAGGCAGGAGACAACATAATAGTCGCTGAAAAAGTCTATGGCGGAACAAATACATTTTTCACACCATGAAGAGATTTGGTATAACTGCCAAGATATTTGATAGTGATAATACAAAAGCTATTTTTTTTGAAAGCTTTAAACCTGAGTTTGACTCAGTTTTAAAGATCACAACGAAAATCTACATTTTGAGGTAGTTTGATGGTGTCGCTGATGACACCATAATATTTGTTGCTTTTTAATTTTATCTTTATGTTGACATTACCTTCTTGTGATGCTGGACAATACTCTATCTTATAAAAACTGTTGCCCCATGATTGTAGCTGGGTGCTTAAATTGTCAAAAGCGCTGTCAAGATCACTATTTTGACTGACGGGGATATATTTGTCTCTTCCTATGCTTGTTAAGACATTTTTATCTACATCTCCTAAACCTATTGCGTAGTAAAAGAGGCTATCATGTTTTTTGATGAAGTTTAACATTTCGCTTTTGGTTGCTCTTTTTGCAAGATCACGACCATCGGTAAACACTACAACTGAAGCAAATTCAAAACTTTCAGTATTTGAGTTAAGCTGAGGTTTGTATATATCGTAATTACATTGATCTACCCAGCCACAAGCAACTTTAGTTGCTTCCATCACTGCGCCATTAAGATTTGTAGAGTTATAGCCGGCTAAACTATCGATAAAATCAGGATCATCTAACAATTTATTTAAACCATTTTTTAATAGATCTATATCATCAGTTGTTGTTCCCGTGGTTGATGTTACGAGTGCGCGAATGGTGCTTCTTTGATCAAAGTAGTATATTGCCATAGTTTGCTCTTTGTTTACTGTATCATCAACAAATCGTTTTGCTGATTGTATGAGTTGGTAGCAAAGATTATTTTTGTTGTCAGATATCTGATTTATTGCAGTACAGTCACTGGTAATTGATCCTGAAAAATCAAGCAAAAGTAAAATCTTGTTTGTAGTTACTCTATCGTCATCATTTATTCTTACTATTGCTTCATCTGATGTGATTTTAGCTTCATTTTCAAATAGTTCATAAGATATATTTGTCAAATCCCCTATCGGGTTGTTGTTTTTATCTTTTGATTGCACAAGCATACTATAATGACCTTTGTCAACATAACTGTTTCCATTTAGATCAACAAGTCGGCTTTTTGATTTGATATCAAAAATGATATTGCCACTAGTTGCAGCGGGTGCACCAGAAGTACTCTTTGTTACTGTATCATCACCAACTCGACCACAACCTAAAAATAAGACAAAAACAACTAAAGCTACAAAATATTTTTTCAAAAGATACTCCTAAAATAGTAAACTATTTTTTGTAAAATGATTATAGCGAAAATATTTTTTATTTAAAATCGGAAAATAAAACTACTACTTAATCCAAAAGATGAAAAGTTTGAAAATTTGTCGGTGAGAATTCCTATTTTGAATGTTTTGTAACTATATTCAACCCCAAAACTATTAAATCGTTTTTCATACATTATCTCTAATGATTTTGTTTTATCAAGTTGGTGTAAGATTTTAATATAAGGAAAAAATTCTCTATATACAGAGTCAATACCGCCTAGATATGTAGTATTTTTCACTGAAATAGCACTTTGTAATTTATATCTTGGTGTTAGTGTTTGAATATAATCTTTTTGTTGTTCTAATCCACTGATTGTTGGTCTATATTTTACATAACCATCTTTATCATAATTTTTGTTTTTTGTTGATAATAAAATTTTACTATATGGAAGGTTTTTCCAATACATTTTGCTTACCAAATCATTTATTAAAAGCTTAATTTTTAAATGGTGTTTTTTGTTTTCATAGTTAACTCCTACATGAGAACCATAACCATATCCGTGAGCAGGGTTGATATCTAAACTATACAGATAGTTGTGTGTATAGTAGTAAGAAGAACTAGCGTCGATATCATAATCTTTTTTATCTATTGCTTTTGCATTTCCATTAATCACACCATCTTGCATGTCAAAACCATAAGATAGGTAAAATGCTCCACCAATAGTAAAAACATGTGTATTGTCCTCAAATATATTTTTATTTCCTGAAAACAGTAAACCGTTTTGTTTGATACTAACAATATCTAAATCAAGTATAAAGTTTTTATCTCGTTTGAAGGGTCTTTTATTTTTGATTGCGTAAAACAGATCGGTAAAATCTTTATTTGTATTTATGAAGAGGTTATATTGATAAAAGTATCCTAGATAATAACTATTTTTAATGTTTCTACCTATATCAAATCTTGAATCAAGTAGAGCAAAATTTCTATTTGAGTTTGGATTATAGTCACCATGCCAGTCATTTAAAAAATCTTTGACAGATACGGGATCATTTGCTAAAAATACTTTATACTTTATTTTGATGGTTTGGTTTTTAAAGGTTGATGTTGGATCAAAAAATTGTATTACACTAGCATGTGAAGTAGTAAAAAAAACAGAGATAAAAAATATAAATCTACCGACCAAAATGGTCGATAGATTTTTTGTGCTAAGGAAGTGACTCAAATGATCCATCTATATATTTGACTATAGGGACGCCTTCTCTCTCTTGGAGCTCTCCTATTTGTTTTCCACCTTTTGTAACGCTACTTTGTGAACCATAAACGATATTTCCATCTGTTTGTTTAATGGTTATTTCTAGTCCTAAGTGGTTAGATAAGACGATTGTGCCATCTTGCATCAATTCATCAAAATTGCCTGTACCGTTTATAACTGTTGTATTATAACTATATGAAAATGTAAAATTATTAACTCCACTTGGATTTGTATAGCCAAAATTTACGATCATCGCTGGTCGTGTAGGCATTTTTAATGTACCGTTTGACGATATATTAATATTTGGTTTGTCATTTGATTCGTCAGTTAAATCCATCGTAGCTGCGTTTAGCCAATCTATAGTTAACGCACCTGATAAGCCAGCACTTGTAGTTGTGTTGTTGATATCTCCTGAGTATGTTATTTTTTTAGGAAGAGTTGTACTATTATAATTTTCAAAAAAGTTTTTGTCTGCTAAGGTATTATTTATAACATATGTTGGTACAGCAAGTGTTCCATTTATGCTATATCCTGAGATTGTACCGTTTACTGCCAACGAGTTTAACTTAACAAAATTCATAGTCAATTTATCATCTTCAACGGCTGAGTTATTGTAGTCGTATCCTATGCTGATTGAAGCATTTGGAATCGAAACCAACTCTGAATTTGCACGCAATGAAGTATTGTTTAGTACAAAATCAGCACCTAAAGTTGTTTTTGTAAGTGTCATACTTGTGATAAACACCTGTTCACTAGTACCAGAAGAAGTTCCTAATTTTCTCATAGGAACCTTACCGTTAAATGATGCAGTAAGCGTAGTAAAGTTATCAGGTGAGATATTTGAAGGAAGTTCTGCAGGTAGTGTTACTGTTCCTGCATAAAGCGATGTACTACCTTCAGTGACTGCATATGTCCAAATAGCTGGACTTGTGCTTTTAGTTACAGTTATTTCTCTAGTTTGGCTGTTTTCAATAGATTTAGTACTACTATTTTGATCATCATCGATTGTTTCAAGTATCTGTGTGATTGTGCTGGTAACATACATCGCTGCTATGTCGCTGTTTAGGGTTACACTTTCCAACGCAGTTGCTAAATTTTTTGACTCATTATCTAAAAAGCCAGGTGTACCTTGATTGTCATAATCCACAACACTCATAGCTTGAGTACGAAGTTCTCTAAAAAATGTTTTTGATTGTGCAATATCACTTAATGGAGCAGCATTGGCAGGTGGCGTATAATTGCCATTAGTTTGTGTCAAGTTATTTGATATACCTACATCGCGCATTGATTGTGCAAGTTTTGCAGATATATTGCCATCATCTCCTGCTTGACCATCTTTTAAATCAGCATTAATATCGTCAATAACATCTAAAATTGTACGGTTGTCATCTGTCATATTGTGAATTGCCCCTATAGTTTTACTATATAAAACATTTTCCACAGGGCTAGTAGCTACAGGATCAAAACCAAACATCAATCCTATGTTATTTTGGGCATTTTCCAAATTTTGTTTTGTTGTCCCGTTTTCATTCATTTGTCTAACCATCAGTTCGCTGATTAGTGATGTATTAACCTTTATCGATCCACCAGTTGGCGTTACAGCAGTTGCTGAACGTAACGCAAGACCACTTATACAAGGTTTTGTTGAGCCATTAGCTGGATTTTTCATCTGCGAAGCACTATCACATGTTACTTTTACAATGACAACTCCATCATAGATTATATTGAGTGTATATGAACCATCAACGCTATCAGTTCGTCCTGTTGCCAGTATGTTAGTAAGATTATTGGCAGCATAAGCTTTAACTATACCATTTACAATCAAATCATCAACAGCTACACCTTTTAGTTGTGTCTTAACACCTTTTTTGGCAGGTTCGCTACTCCCTCCACACCCAAAAAACATAAATGCCAACAACGATATCAATATATATCTTCCCATCTTATATAATCCCCCTTCTTTTCAATGAGTATATAATATACTAAATGAGAATAAACTTAACTATTTAACTATTAAATATAATTTATGAAATAAAGTTAAATTTAATTTGATTTTGGTCGCCTCACTACCTTGATATTTGCTTCTGATTTTCTTTTTTCAAAATACTCTATTAGTGTTGCCTGTTCTCTCTCTTGCATTATTCTTGCAAAAATACCCTGCTTTGCCATATCAAATGAGATATTTTGTTGACCACTCTTTTTTTGTATAAAAAATGTAGCATTTTGTGTACCTAGGTTTAGCACAGGGGTAAAGCTACTATCTGGAGTTTGAGCTAGAAGTTGAGCTAATTGTGGATTTATTGATGCAAGATCTAGCGTTTTTGTGGTTACTGATATATTTGGCATATTTACCATGGGTTGTTCTTTTTGTATCTCTAGTGCTTCTTTGGAGGCTGAAAGATATTCTAAAACATCAATAGTTTTTGGCATGTTAAATTTATCTTGATTAAGATCATAATAACTTTTTAATTCAGCTTCATCTGGCTTTTTAAGATTTGAGCCTACAACTTTTTCATATAATTTATCTCTTTTGATCTTCTCTTCTATATCATGTCTAAAGCCTTTTTCATTGAGTCCTTCGGCTGCTAATGCTTTTTTAAAAGTTTCAAGTGACATGTTGTTTTGTTTGGCAATCTCTTGCATTTTTTGTTCAACATCATATGGTGAGGCAAATATGCCCATTTTTCTGATCTCTATATCTTCGATTTTCATCTGAATAAGTCTATTTACTGCGTCTTTGGTTGAGACATTGTTATGTTTTGAAAAACTTTGGATTTCATAAAGTGTTATAGGCTCATTGTCAACAGTCATTGAAATTCCTCCGACCAAACTTGCAAATCCATATCCACAAAACAGTGCAAAACTTATAAAATATTTTATCATAATCTCTTATCCTCGTATTTTTGTAATCCTAGATTATAACACATTATGATAAAATCCGCTGAAAAAATCAATTAGGCATAGACATGATTACAACACGGTTTGCACCAAGTCCAACGGGATATCTTCACATCGGAGGGCTTAGAACTGCTCTTTATAGTTACTTATGGGCACGAAAAAATAGCGGTAGATTTTTGCTTCGTATCGAAGATACTGATCTAAAAAGAAACTCTCTTGAGGCTAGCAAAGCTATAGAAGAGGCATTTAAATGGGTTGGCATGACGCATGATGATGAGGTAGTTTACCAATCACAAAGATTTGATCTATATAAAGAGTATATCACTAAGCTTTTAGATGAAGACAAAGCATACTACTGTTACGCAAGTAAAGAGGAGTTAGATCTCATGAGAGAAGCACAACAAGCTAAAAAAGAGCGTCCTCGTTATGATAGAAGATATCGTGATTTTACAGGTATTCCACCTGCGGGAGTAGATCCTGTTGTTCGTATAAAAGCACCGATCGATGAAAGAATAGAGTTTGAGGATGGTATCAAAGGAGCTATGAGTTTTAATAGTGAAGATATTTTGGATGATTTTATCATAGCGCGAAGTGATGGTGTGCCGACTTATAATTTTGTAGTTGCCATTGATGATGCGTTGATGGGGCTTACTGATGTTATTCGAGGTGATGACCATCTATCAAATACACCAAAACAGATTGTAGTTTACAAAGCACTTGGGTTTGATATACCAAAATTTTACCATGTTCCTATGATTTTAAATCCTAACGGTAAAAAACTCTCTAAACGAGATGGTGCTATGGATGTTATGGAGTATAAAAACCTAGGTTATCTTCCAGAGGCTGTGTTGAATTTTTTGATCCGTTTAGGGTGGAGTCATAAAGATCAAGAGATATTTTCATTTGATGAGATGTTAAATCTTTTTGACCCTAAAAATATAAATAAATCAGCTTCAGCGTTTAACAGTGAAAAATTAGAGTGGTTAAATGCTCACTATATTAAAAATGCTCCATCTGCGCGTATTGTTGAGGAGCTTAAATTTTTTGATCTTCATATACACGGGCATGATAGAAAAGAGCTTATTGTAGATTCTCTAAGAGAGAGAGCAAAAACTATAAAAGAGTTTGCATTAATGGCACAAACTATGCTAAAAGAGCCCGAAAACTATGATGAAAAAGCTGTCAAAAAGTTCTTGAATGATGAAGTTATAGAAATTTTAGAAAAATATGTAGAGTTTATCAAAAACTATGATGATGTCTTACATCTTCCAAGTGGTTTTGAAAAAGCAACCAAACTTTTTATGGAACAAAATATGCTTAAGATGAAGCAGTTAGCACAACCTATAAGAATTGCTATGGTAGGGAATGTGGTTAGCCCCTCGATATATGATGTTCTTAGTATTATAGGTCGTGATGATGTCATAAAACGAATTGAAAAACTTAATAACATACAAAAAGGAAAAGTGTGAATAAAATAATGAAACCAGAAAAAGAGATAAAAGATGCTCTAAAATACCACGAAGGGGGTAAAATTGCTACTGAGATTACAAAACCATGTGATACACAGCACGATTTATCTTTAGCATACACACCCGGAGTTGCAATTCCTTGTAAAGAGATACAAAGAGATCCATCTCTAGCATATAAGTACACTGCAAAAGGAAACCTTGTGGCCGTTATCAGTGATGGTAGTGCAGTTTTGGGACTTGGTGATATCGGAGCCCTTGCTAGTAAACCTGTGATGGAAGGTAAAGCAGTTTTATTTAAAAAGTTTGCCAATGTAGATGCCGTTGATGTTTTGATAGATGAAAAAGATCCAGATAAGATAGTAGATATATGTGCAGCCATCTCTGGTACATATGGAGGTATCAATCTTGAAGATATCTCTGCACCTAGATGTTTTGAGATAGAGAGAAAACTACAAGAGAGGGTCAATATCCCGGTTATGCATGATGACCAACACGGAACGGCGATCATCACAACAGCTGGTCTTATGAATGTGTTGGAATTAACCAACAAAGATATAGATAAGATTAAAATAGTAATTATCGGTGCAGGAGCAGCAGGAAGTGCTTGTGCAAAGATGTATAAAAAACTTGGCGCTAAAAATATCGTTATGATAGATAGAAAAGGTGTTATAAATACAAAACGAACAGATTTAAATGAGCACAAAAAAGAGTTTGTTATCGATACTGATGATATGACATTAGAGGATGCCATGAAAGGAGCTGATATGATGTTGGGACTTAGTGGCCCCAATCTGGTATCTGGTGAGATGGTAAAATCAATGGCAGAAAATCCCATAATATTTGCATGTTCAAATCCTACTCCCGAAATTATGCCAGATATTGCACATGCCGTGCGAGATGATCTTATCATGTGCACTGGAAGAAGTGACTTTCCAAACCAAGTCAATAATGTTTTAGGATTTCCATTTATCTTTCGAGGAGCTCTTGATGTACGAGCTTCAAAAATCACGGAAAATATGAAGATGGCAGCTGCTATTGCTTTGGCAAAGCTTGCAAAAGAGCCTATTCCTTATTATGTAAAAGCTGCATATGATGATCAAGATTTGGAGTATGGAAAGTATCATATTATCCCAAAACCATTTAACAAAGAGATATGTATTTGGGTCTCTTCAGCGGTTGCTAAAGCGGCCATTAAAGATGGTGTAGCAGATGTGGATAATTTTGATATAGATGAGTATAAGAAACAACTCAGATCACAGATGTACTGCAACGCATAAATATGGTAAAAATTCAACTTTTTAGTACAGGTGGTACAATTGCTAAAAAGTATGATGAAATCAGTGGAGAGTTGATTTTTGATGATAATCATATACAAAAAATGTTAATCCAAGGAAGGTGTAGTGCTTCTATCGAAGTTACATCGATCCTCTCCAAAGACTCTTTAGAGATGACAGACTTTGATAGAGATGTTATCTTTAAAGCTTGTCAAGATACCTTTGCATCTAAAGTTATCATAACTCACGGTACAGATACGATGGTGCAAAGTGCGAAAAAGCTCTCTACTATCAGTGATAAAACTATTGTCCTAACAGGTGCTATGATCCCTTATGCTTTTAAAAATTCTGATGCACTTTTTAACCTTTCTGGTGCTATTTCTGCTGTTTGTACTTTGCCAAGAGGAGTTTATATTTGCATAAATGGACAAATTTTTTTATGGGACAATGTGGTAAAAAATATAAAAGAGGGAAGATTTGAAAAACTTTTTTAAGCTTCTGATTTTTCTCTCATCTACTGCTTTTGCACTCCAAAATGCCCCTTATCAGGGCGGTATTGCACTCATTGATGTAGGTAAATTTGTATCAAAACCAAAGATATTTTATAAAGCGAAAGAGGCAAAGGTAATCCAAAAAGATGGTAAGTATTTTGCTGTTATTGGTATAGGATTAGACGAAAAGCCGGGTGAAAAACATATCGTAGCCGTAACAAAAAGCAAAAAGTTAGATTTTTATTTTGAAGTTAAACCAAAGTCTTATAAAAAAGAGTATATCAAATTAAAATCAAACAAACGAGTCACTCTATCAAAAAAAGATTTAGCCAGATTTAAAAAAGAGAAAGCAAAAGCTAAAAAAATGCTTGAGAGTTTTAACAAAACTCTCTCATCTGATTTAAACTTCACGCTTCCATTAAAGGGTCGTATCTCATCACCTTTTGGTAAAAGAAGATATTTTAATAATAAACCAAAATCCCCACACTCTGGTATAGATATAGTTGCCAAAAGAGGTACTCCTATCGTAGCAGCACAAAATGGAGTAGTATCTATAAGAGAAGAGTTTTTTTTCAATGGAAATACTATCTATATAGACCATGGTGAGGGATTGGTGACGATATATTGTCACATGAAAGATTTTGCTGTTAAAAAAGGTGATTTTGTACAAAAAGGTGATGTTATAGGATATGTAGGAACAACTGGTAGATCAACAGGGCCTCATCTTCATTTTGGAGTTGTTTTAAATACCAAGGCAGTTGATCCTATGCTGGTACTTTGATTGACTCAAGTAATGTTTTTTCATCAATAGGCTCAGAAAAATAGTATCCTTGGAACTCTTCAATGCCAATTTTATGACACATATCAAAAATCTCTTTATTACAGACATGTTCACCTACGGTTTTTATGCCAAGTGCTTTTGTGAGAAAAACTGTTGATTTGACAAGCTCATGAGAGTTTTTATCAGCAACAATATTTTTAATGAGGGAACCATCAACTTTTAAAAATGAAGGAGCAATATCAAAAATGCGTTTGTAGTTTGAAAATCCTGAACCAAAATTATCAATCGCAATCCTAACACCGGTACTCTTAATCTCTTTTACAAACTTTTGAACACTCTCAAAATTATCTATATCTTCACTCTCTACAATATCAAATATAAGACGATGTCCGATTTTATGTTTATTGATAAGAGTAGTCAATATCTTAACCAATTGACAATTATTGATATCTTCAAATGATAGATTTATAGAAAAATCTACATCAAGATCTTTCATAATCTCAAAACTTTTTTCAATTATGATTTGAGTTAATTTCTCATACTGTTTTGTCTGTTTGGCTACATTTAAAAAGAAAAAGGGAGAGACAAATTCTACTTTATCCTCTTTTTGTCTCTGTAGACGCATCAAAACTTCATATTTTATTATGTGCTGTTCTCTATCAACAATAGGTTGAAAAAATGGAACAATTTGATCTTCTAAAATTGCATTTTTTATCTCATCACGCCAAAAACACATATCTTTTAATTTTGTTGAAGTGTCAATAGATCTGTCATATACAACATAATTTTTTTTAGTTTTTTGTGCAAATCGAAGAGCTAGTTCTGCTTTTTCCAGTGCATTTTGCTTTTCGTAAGAAACTCCGATAGTTACATCAAGCTCAACATGTTTATCAAATGGCTTAAGATATACTGAAAATCTTGAAATATCTTCTAATAGTTTTAATATTTCCTTTTCGTACTCTTGTGTATTTAGATAATCTCTGTTTGATCTAAGTACAAAACAGTCGCCATATAAACGATAAACTTCATAAGAGTTATTAAAACTATAAGCTTGTAAGAAGAGTGAAAAGCGTTTTAAGACACTGTTTCCACCCTCCGTTCCAAAAAGTTTGTTTATGTCGCAAAATTTGTTTATATCGACAAATAGTAGTACAGAAAAACTGTTTGTTTCAAGATCATGTAGTAGTGATGTTCTGTTTTTAAAGTCAGTCAAATTGTCATGGTAAAGACTATGTTCTAACTCTTCAGTTTTTTTGTCAATTGTTATCTCGAGGTTTTTTCTATACTCCTCATTTTCTCGTCTTAAAACAATCTTTTTTGAGACGGTTATGAGTGTATCGATAAACTGTTTTAAATCGATAGGCTTTAAGAGATATCCTTCAATTCCGTGTTTTACCGTTTCGATAAAATAATTAGTTTCATTATGCGCAGAAAGTACCAAAATTGCTACATTTGAGTCAATGTTTCGAATCTCTTTAATCATTTCAATGCCATTCATTTTGGGCATATTTATATCGGTCAATATAAGATCAAAAGGCTCTTTTTGTTGTGTTTCATTAAATTTAAAAAGTCCATCTTCACCATCTTTAGCAACCGTAACATCAGCAAAAAACCTCTCAAGCATACCAAGTGTAGATACACGCACGTTTTCGTTATCTTCAACATACAATACTTTAAGTGTTTTACCCATTTTTACAAGTTGTTTAAGTTTATTATTCATACACTATGCCCTTGATTTTTACAATTATTGTGCCTTGTTACTTACTTAACTATTATCGGTAATATCAAATTTTCGTTTAATTTTTGTTTAAAGCCGTGTTAATAAGACCAAAAGGTTGACACTCACACTAAGATCTGACATAGAGAGATGTTCGCTGGTTTTAATAAAATTTATCATCTGTTCATATTCTATCACATCAAACTCTTTTTGTCTGAAATATCCATCAATCACCTCTTTGGCATCTTCCTCTTCTCGTTTAAATCTTAAAATAGCTTTTGTTAAGTCTATAAGTGCAAATTCTAAAAGTTGTTGGATTTGAACTCTTAAATGCTCTTGTGTAATGTTTTTTGCAGAGATATTTTTGATTGTTTCCATAAGTAACGGTATATCAAACTTTTGTACTAAAAGATAAAAAAGGGTAGATACATCTTTAAAGTTTGCTTTTGTGATTTGATTGATTTTAATGATTGTAGATGAAAATTTCAAAAAATTTAAATTTATAAAAAATATATTGATAGAGTCATTTTTGCATATTATCTTTTTCTTTGGTATATCTAGCGAGGAGATCACCTCTTTGATACTATTTTTATATTCTAAAATAGAGGCAAAATTGATCTCCTGTTTTTTTAAACTTTTAAGTATCCACTGCATGTTGTACTCTATCTCTTGTTCAATTTTTAGAAGCATTTCATACTGTTTTGAACTTTTTATAATATAATCATTTCTATAAATCTCAAATCGTATATCGTTTGCCTCATATAGTTGGTTTGTTGCTAGGTATACTTTTATCTTTAGTAAAAACTTTTCTTTTCCAATTATCTGAAGATCTTTTATAAATGTTGATCCTGCATAGTTTATAATTTTATTTGCAATAATCATAGAGATTATCTCTTTTTTCAAGGGGTGTTCTCTGATCTGGTCTTCGTAGATAGAGATTAGAGATTTTGGAAAGTATTTAAAAAGGTAGTGTGCAAAAAAGCTATCCTCTTCATACATGTTAGATTCACACAAAAGCTCTTGGAGCAGTATTTTTGCATATAGTGACATGGTAGCTATTACTGGGCGAATTAGAGCACCTTCACTATCAATTACTTCATCAAAATCACGATCTCTTGGTATATCAAAATAACTTCGTTTAAAAATATTGAGATTTTTCTCTAAAACAGATAAAGATTTTTTAAAATCATCTATGTTTTTAATACTTCGTGCATAATCAAGCGAAATAGACAACGATTGTAGATAATTAGTCCACATGACACTCTGAACTACATTTTTGGTGACTGCTTGGAGTATGCTATTTTTCTCATCTTGGCTAATTACACTCTTTTTTACAAGTGAATTTAAAAGAATTTTTAAATTCACCTCATGATCGCTTGTATCTACACCGGCAGAGTTATCTATGCTATCTTGATTTATTTTGCCTCCTTTTAAAGCATACTCTATACGAGCTTGCATAGTAAATGCAAGATTTGCACCTTCACAAACTACTTTTGCTTTAAGCTCATTTGCATCAATTCGTACATACTCGTTCTCTTTATCACCCAATGTAACATTGCTCTGTGAGCTTGACTTTACATATGTTCCTATCCCTCCAAAATACAACATATCTACCGGCAGTTTTAAAAGTGCTTTTGCCAACTCTTCACCACTAAGTGACTGTTTTTTAGACTTTATAAGAGTCTGAATTTGTGGAGTTAAGGGGATGTTTTTACTAGCTCTTTTAAATACCCCACCACCTTCGGATATCTTTTTTGTATCATATTCAGACCATCTACCTCGTTTTAAAGAGAAGAGTCGTTTTCGCTCTTTGTGAGCGATTTTAAGATTTGGTTTAGGGTCTATAAAAATCTCATCAGAGCTTATAGCCCCAACTAGTTGAAACTGCTCACTCTCTAACATGCCATTGCCAAAGACATCACCACTCATGGAGCCTACACCGACAATTGTGATAGGCTCTTTGTAAAAATCTATCTCTTTTTCTATAAAAAATCGCTCTGAAGCTTTAAGAGCTCCTTTTGCAGTTACCCCTAAGTTTTTATGATGGTATCCATTGCTAGAACCACTAGCAAATGCATCATCAAGCCAAAATTTACGACTTTTTGCTATTTCATTTGCACAGTCGCTCATACTAGAAGTGCCTTTGTCCGCGGCTACTACAAAATAGGGATCATCACCATCATATACTATACTTTTGTCATCTCTTATGATTTTGCCATCTTTTTGGTTGTCAACAACATCTAAAAGAGCATTGATAAATCGTGTGTAGTAGCTTTTAAACTCCTCTTTGTTAACCTCTTTGTCGATTACAAATCCACCTTTTGCCCCTTTTGGTACGATGATTGCATTTTTTGCCTCTTGGGTTGTCATGAGTGATTTTATCTCTGTTCTAAAATCTTCATAACGATTACTCCACCTAATACCCCCACGGCATACTTTGGAGACTCTTAGGTGAGTACCTTTTAAGTTATGTGAGTAGACAAAAGTCTCATATTTTGGCTGTACCCCTGTTAGTATGTGGCTTAGACTACTTACATCAAACTTTAGTGCTAAAGTATCACTCCCCATAAAATAATTTGTTCGCACAAGGCTTTGTAAAATTTCATATATAAGCTTTAAAGCTCTATCATCGTTGATATCATCAATCTTTTTAAAAGTTCCTACGATGTCTGTTTGGATTTTAGTTACCTTTTTGTCTCTACCTGTAATTTTTGGATCAAATTTAGTAAGAATAAAATCCAAAAATAGAGCAAACATTTCATGATATCTGATGATACAATCTTCCAAAGAGGCTTTATTAAAATCAGGAATAATTTGTTTGGCATAGTTTCCAAATGCACGAGAGAGTAAAATTTCTCTAGCATTAAAATTTTCAAGAAGAGTTAACCCTAAAAGCTTGCCTGGTTGAAACTCTTTTTTTAGAACTTTTAAAAGCAAATCTTTTGTGTTGTCTGCGTTTTTTATCAGTAGTTTATCTTTATCTCTGTGGAGATTAAGCTTTGTGATAAAGATAAGTTCATTTTTATACTCTAGCTCATAAGTAATTTCACTAATAGTCATAAAACCAAAATCACCCAAAATAGGAATAATTTGCGATATAGGTATGCGATGTTTTGAATAAATCTTAATTTGACAAATATCATACTCACAAATTTGAAGTGTCAAATCACTATCTCTAAGTTCACTCTTAATCAGATCACTAATGACCAAATCATCTTTTTCGATCAATTGATCATAAACGGATTGAAGTTTTTGTTGCATCTGTTATCCTTTGTTGGTATTATACCAAGTTGTATCACTTGCATTCAAATTTAATATTTTGAAACGGTAATATATTTCTTAATGTCAACTGTTATAACATCTCTTCCATTTTTAATTATTTTAGTCATTAATACTTAACCTATATAGTCGATATGCTTCCAATAGTAAATTAAATATATACTTTAAGGAGTTTTAAACAATGACAAAAAAGCTACTAACTCTATCTCTAACAACAGCAATTCTTATATTTTCAGGATGTGATACTAGCAATAGTAAAATTCAAACAAATATAGAACAAAAAGATGCACAAAAAATAGATTTAGCTAACAAAGTCCCAATTTCAAAACTTTTCAACTCTAGAAATAGCACTTATAAAACTCTAAAGCTCAAAGAGTTAAATCTTGATGATGTGCAAAAACAAATTTGGCTTGCCAAAGAAAATATACTCATCAAACGCCCAATTGTTGAATACAAAGATAAAGTCATAGTTGGATTCAACGAGAGCGAATATGAGGATATTTTTAAATAATAACCTGAGTTCGATACAGTTTTATACTAATTATTTTCTACCGAATCTATAAGTACCTCGATGATATCAGTCATAGTTAAAATTCCATGAAGTTCATTGTCATCAATTATGAGAAGTCTTTTTATGCTACTGTTTACCATCATTCTTGCAGCGTATTTAACATCTAATTTTCTAGATACTGAAATTGCCGGTGCAGACATGATGTCATAGGCATTTAAAAGGTCTATATCACCATCTTCTGCTATGATTGATTGTAAAATATTTTTAAAAGTTAAAAGACCATAAGCACCGTTAGGGTTACTTTTCTCAACGATTACTGTCCGTACTTTATTCTCTTTCATCTTTGTTATAACTTCTCTGATTGTTGCAGTTTGAGTTACTATGATGAGCTTCTCTCTTTTTGTCATAATCTGTTCTACAAGTGATTTCATCTTCTCTTCCTTATAATATATGTTTTATATTTTGTTCAAATTTGTGTAATTCATCGTTGTTAAGACCGGCAACATGGCTTAGTGGCATTGTAAATGCTAAAGAACTATTTTCATGGCTGTCTAGGTCTAATTCAGCTCTTAGGGCTTTCATGATTTGCATAGATAGTTTTCTTGGAAGAACAAAAATCAGTATCGATACATTCTCTTCTAAGCTTAAACCAAAAAATACTTTTTTCTCTTTTAGTCCGATATTTCTACCGTGTATGATAGTTGCTGCTCCTGCTCCTGCTTCTTTTGTTATCTCTATGGCTCTCTCTTCATCTTTATCTGCAATTATGGCTATTAGTGCGACAAATTTCATCTACCATCCTTTAGTTTTTTTTCATTTTTCTTTTGATTCATATCTGCAAGTATACCATATCCCATGACGGTAATCATCGGGAACAAAGAGGCAAATGCTATCAATCCAAATCCATCTATGAGTGGGTTTCTACCCTCTATATTTTCAGCCAATCCAAGTCCCAAAGCCGCTACCAAAGGAACCGTGACTGTTGAGGTTGTCACACCACCACAATCATAGGCAATAGGTATAATATATTTGGGTGCAAATTGTGTCATGATGATTACGATGATATATCCGACGATTATATAGTAGTGTATTGGATCACCGGCAATTATTCTATATGATCCAAGTGCGATACCTATAGCCACTCCAAGTGCTACAGCATTTCTAAGATAAGTTTGTCTGATGTTACCGTTACTTATATCTTGTACTTTTATAGCTATTGCCAAGAGTGAGGGTTCAGCCATAGTAGTAGAAAAACCGATTAGAAAAGCAAAAAGATATATCAGTAAATTGTTTGACATCGAAGTAAGCTGAAATGCAATACTCTCACCGATAGGAAAAAGTCCTATTTCAAGACCTATGATAAAAGCATACAAGCCAAATATCACCATGATAATACCTGCAATAACTTTATGCAGATGTGCAACTGGTTTTTTAATGATGATATATTGGAAAAAGAAAATTACCATCAAAATAGGTGCAACATCTTTGATAACTCCCATAAGTTCAAGAAATATTGCCACAAAATCAAATTGATAAGCTCGTGAGAGTGTTTTTGCGTTTTGAACTACAGCTATTATACTGTCAGATGTCTCTACACCACCTGCCATAGCATATACTATAATCCCATAAATCTGCACAAAGATCATAGGAGTTAATGAAGCAAATGCAATAAGTCCAAACCCATCTATGATAGGATTTCTACCCTTGATACTCGAAGCCAACCCAATTCCAAGAGCAGCCACTAGTGGAACGGTAACAGTAGAGGTAGTCACACCTCCGCTATCATAAGCAAGTCCTATGATCTCTTTTGGTGCAAAAAAAGTTACAATCACCACGATAATATACCCTGAAATGATATAGTAGTGAATTGGATGTCCCAGTAAAATCCTCAGCGTACCCAAAGCGATGGCAAAACCAACAGATAGTGCAACTGTTAAGCGTAGATATAAAGCGTCTATTCTACCGTTACTAATAGATGCTGCTTTATCAGCAATTGCTATGAGAGCCGGTTCAGCTATAGTAGTAGCAAAACCGATAGTAAAAGCAAATAGAAGTAGCCAAAAGACAGAACCTTTTTTTGCAAAATCAGTAGCAAGATTTTCACCAATTGGAAATATACCAAGCTCTAATCCTCTTATAAAAAGTGCTAAGCCAACAGCAACAACAAAAAGACCGATAACGATAGATGTGAGATTTTCTGGCTTTGCTTGAATAATTATAATTTGAAAAAATGCAACAACAAGTACAATGGGAGTTAAATCTTTGAAAGAATTTTTAAGATCGTTTATAAATATTTTCAAGCTCTCATTCATGATATAAATTATAACTTAAATATCTTTAATAACTTAAATAATTTAATCATTGGTACTAACGAAGTTATATCATCTATTTTTTGTAGTTTTTTCTCAAATTTCCCATTTTGTTGCTCTATCATTGTTAGTTACTGTTATTTTACTAACTGATGTTACGATAATCAAAAAAACCATAATTTAAAGATCCGTTACAAAACTACAATACGATTATTTCCCAAGCTCTTTTAGATAATCAAAATCTCTCTAGTGTAGAAATTGAAAACAATCTTGAA
>CAYUSV010000020.1:0-23868 GCA_964447385.1 uncultured Campylobacterales bacterium
TTTACCTTTAGCCCAAACAGAAGTGGCATTGATTTTCTTTATAAAAATGAGTATTAAATAGTAGAACCAACACAACAATCTTTCATAATCTTTAACCAATTTGTATCAAAATTCTCTTTTATATAACTCTCTTTATGCGGTATACTACATCCGCTACAATCTTGGTGAATTACCCCATCACTTTCAAAAGCCTTACCATCTTTTGAATCAATACTACACCAACTTTTAACCCTCAAAGCCTCATCATCAAATCTAAAATTTGAGCAAGCACAGAGATAACAGTTTAAATCTCCTATAGCATGACATTTTTTATTTTCTACAAACAAAGGACAAAAATCAACATCACTTTTAGAGATATTTTCCCAATGAAAATATGAGATAAGCTTATCAACAGCCACCTTTTTGACTATCTCTTTATGTTTTTGACTATGTATTTTAAACCAACTAAGATATGTCATAAAAGGCTCCTAGGAAATATTTCTCAATTACCTATGATACAATAATATCATTGGAATCTTTTAATTCGTATAATAATTTTTCAATGCGTTTTGGCTGGATATTTTGATGTGTTGGAAAATTAAAAATATGTTTTGTGATGTATTCTGATTGGCTATTTTGTCCAACCGTATAGTGTATATCTTCAAAGTTATCATTTTTTCCAACTGCAACAGTTTTAAACCAAATTGATAAATCTATTTTTGATGAAAAACGCTTTTCCCAATAATCTCTATTTTTAACAAGAAATGAGTATCTCAAAAACACATTCTTTTCATCACTCATATACGAGTCTGGATATACTTTAAATATACTGTTATAATAGTTAGCAACCTCTCGCCTATGTATTAAATTTTTATCTAAATTCTCTATTTGAGAAATACCTATTTTTGCTAATATACTAGAGAATCTTGCAGGATACGGATATTCGGTAATCTCATTTTTATCATGTTTATTTTCATCTAAAAAATATTTTACAATACCTAATTTTCTAAATATAGGATTTATAAACCTTCCAAGCCAATACATGTATGGATTCATCATAATAAGATCAATCAAAAATGTTCTTGCAATTTTTTTTGTAAAAGCTTTATCTAAATATTGTACTTTTTCATACTCTTTTTCAAAAATATCCCTATATTGTTCATTATTAACAGTTACAAAACCACCAAGTGAAGTATTGATTACTTTTGTTCTATCTGTAGAAAAGTATCCAAAATCACTAACTGTTCCGGCATAGTTTTGTCCATTTTTTGCACCCAAAGAGAGTGCAACATCTTCGATGACCAACAGATTATATTTTTTTGCTATCTTTTGTATAGCTTCAACATCACACATCTGCCCAAAAGTGTGCTGAGCATAAAGAACTCTTGTTTTTTCCGTAATTAATGCCTCAATTTTAGTTACATCCACATTATAATCAAATCTATTAACATCACAATAGATAGGTTTTGCACCACTATAAATAATAGCATTTGGAACTACAACACATGTATATGATGTTATGATGATCTCGTCTTCTTTGCCAATATCCATAGCTTTTAATATACTATAAAATCCCATTCTACCACTAGCAAATGTATAAATATTTTCACAATTAAAAGTTTTTTGCAATATCTTTTTATATCGATAATTATCTTCGGATTGAACCACATCATCACTTGATATAAGTGCTTTAAAAACCTGTTTAAATTCATCAAAACTATTTGTACCACTAAAAACATTCATTATATGATGAGGATAAGATGGTAAACTACCTATAATACTTCTAAAATTCAAAAATATCTCCTTATTATTTTAACAACCACGGTAAATTACAGTGTTTAAAAGTATAAAAAAGTGTCATGATATATAAAACTCCAAATGATATAGCAGTAGCGTAGGCAGCACCATAAATACCGTATATTTTTATTAAAAACATATTAAGTACAATATTAATTATCGCAGCTAAAATTGTAATAGCCCCAACCGTTTTAACCTTATTTAAATGGCTTAAAAGTTCTGTGATCGGTTTTCTAAGACCTTCAAAACTATATGCAACTATTAAAATAGGTATATATAAAAGTGCTTCATTAAACTTCTCATTTATCATAAAGTTAAAGAGATAAGGGACAAATAAAATATATACAAACATAAATACAAGGACGAATAAAGAGTATAAATATGTCCCTTTTACAACTTCAATTTTATCCGAATATTTATCACTGTTTAATAATTCAAATAGATACGGCTCCCATGCCTTTAAAGCCGCATCAAAAATAATATTAATTATAATTGTCATAGTAATAGCAATAGCATAAATTCCAGCAGCTTCCAAGCTAATAAGATTTGCTAAAAAAAGCTTATCAATAGTTCCCATAATAAACAGACCTACCACATAAAATGAGAGTGGAAAAAGAAAATTAAACAACTCTTTGATCTTTGCAAAATCAAAATCAAATGTTATATATTGATTTTTATACAGATAATAAGATGAGTAAAGAGCTGATATGAGAAAGATCGTAAGCTCTGCATAAAATTTACCTTTCCATCCCCAAGAAAACTCAACTATTAATAACAGTGAAAGACCAATAATAAGAGCCGTTTGCATAAACTGAAACAGTGTGTATTTTAATGCATTTTTTTCAATTTGTATGATAGTGGAAAATTGTTGCCAAAAGACTTGGAAAAAACATAAAAATGCAATATATATAACTAAATATGTGCTATGTTCATATGCAGAAAATATAGCATCATTAAAAATAGATAGTGTCAATAAGACCAGTACAAATGATATCAACATCAGTACTAATATATTAAAAAGATATTTCGACATCTTCTCTTTGCCAAATTTATTAAACTTCACCATAATAAAATGTGATGGGAAAAAACCAATATAAATTGTAGCAATTGTTACAACTGATGTTATAACACCTATCATTCCATAATCTTCTTTTGTCAAGTAATATGTCATAACAGGAAGTATAAAAAAATTCATTCCTTTATTTAAAACAGTTCCTAAAATAAAAATGATTATATTTTTTATTAATCTTCTATCCAAAATATCTCTTACTTTTTTATAGTTTTTTTAATGCGTTTTACTAAGAAATAGAGTACATAATATGGTGAAAGCAGTAAATATTGCCAATACCCTTTAATAATCTTTCTAAGATTGTTAAAATCTTTTATAGCAATTAATTTTACAATAGAAGCCGTCATGCGTGATGAATTATTTAAAAATATATAAAACCTAAGATTTAAAGGTAAATTATGCTCTTTTATATAACCATTTAAAAACTCAAAATTTTCAACATCATAAGCATAAACATTACTATTTGTTAGGTTATCTTGATGAACCCGATAATAAGTGTGAAAAGCATCTACACAAAGAGCTAAATGATTTTTGGTCACTTTCAACAAAACATCATAATCTTCTGCAAAGCGCAACTTAACATCAATTTTTCCAACTTTATTTAATATATCAGCTCTAAAAATAGCAGATGATATAAAGACAAAATCACCCTCTTTCAGAAGTAAATCATGGATATCTCCCGAGTAATGCTCTTTGAAAAATCCAAAAGTAGTTCCATTCTTATCTATATACTCTGTTTTTGAATAAAGGAGTGTAACATTCTCTCTCTCTTTATAATTATCTAACAATTCAAAAGCAACTTGTAACTTATCTACATGCCAAATATCATCACTATCAAGTATTGCCACCCAACTTCCTTTAGCTTTTTCTATTGCTAAATTTCGAGCCTCTCCAAGTGGCGTATGAATAGGTGCATAAAAGTATTTTATTCTCTCATCTTTGTAAGATTTAACTATATCTGCACTATTGTCTGTAGATTGGTTATCCCAAAAGATAATTTCCCAATTTTGATATGTTTGATTAAAAACGCTATCTATCGCCTCTTTAAGATATCTATCACTATTGTAACAATTGACAATAACAGAGACTAAAGGTTTATCATTCACTATAAAATTCCTTTATAGTGTTTATAACTCTCATCTGATCCTCATTTGTCAAATCAAATTGACATGGAAGTGTTAAAATCTCTCCATAAACCTTTTCTGTTATACTAAGTGGATAATCACTTTTATATTTGCTTAACAGATGATTTGGTTTATAGTGTATACCACACTCTATGTTTCTTGCAAGTAAATATTCTCTTAAAGCATCTCTATTTTTTGCTTTAACAACAAAAATATGTGAGACAATATAATCATAATCAAAACTCAAAAGAGTAATTCCATCAATTTCACCAAGAGATGCTACATATTTTTTTGCAATATTACCTCTTTTAATAGAAATATCATCAATTTTTTTAAGCTGTGCACTACCAATAGCTGCATAAATATTGCTCATGTGATATCTAAACCCCTGATATGTAACATCAAAATCCCAACTTCTTTGACCTGCATACCTCTTCTGTGTATCTTTTTCAACACCAAGTAATCTAGCATCTTTTACCCTTTGGATAAAAGCTTTATCACTGCTAAGTACAGCACCTCCTTCACCTGAAGTAATATTTTTGATACCATCAAAGCTAAAACAGATAATATCACCTTCACAACCAATTATCTTCTCATCCCGTCTACACCCAAAAGAGTGTGCGGCATCTTCTATCACTCTAAGATTATTCTCTTTTGCAAAAGCATTAACTTTTGGCATCTCTTGTGAATTACTAGCATAATGTACCGGCATGATCGCTCTGGTTTTATCTGTAATTCTCTTTTTTGCATCTTCTAAATCTATAAAAAGCGTATCCTCTTTTACATCAACAGAGATAGGTGTTGCACCAGATGCAGAGATAGCTTGATATGAAGCCACATATGTCAACGAAGGAACAAGCACCTCATCACCCAAACCAATATCAAGACAAGATAGAGCAATATGTAATGCAGATGTACCTGTATTAACACATACCACCTCTTTATCAGTACCTATATACTCTTTAATCTCATTTTCAAAATTCTGTACCTCAGAGCCCATTCCTAAAAACTCATGATCCAAAACCTTTAATACAGCTTCTCTTTCACTCTCACCTATGGATGATTTTGACAATCTTATTTTATTCACTTATACACTCCTTTAACTATCTACTCTATCCCAATTATAAGGGATATCATTTTGATATGGATCAATTTTAATCATCTCATTTTCACCGCCTTTGTCATGGGGAATATCAGGTGCATTTGCAAGTAATGCTGTTTTTGTAATACCTTTATGACCATTTGCAACTCCAACTGGAATCTGAACTAAACAGTAGTTATCATCACCAATAAATAGTTCCATTAAATTTCCCTTTGTAGGAGAATCTTCTCTAGTATCAAAAAGTACAAGTTTTACCATACCATCAACTACACAATAGTTTAAACTAACTCTTTGATGTATATGCCAACCTTTTATAGCATCTTTATAAATTTTTGAAAAATATATCTCTCCAAATTTTGTAAAATGAGGATCGCTAGATCGAAGCATATGATATATAGTACCTCTCTCATCAGGAATTTTTCTAAGTTTTACGATATTTACACCCTCTATATGACTCATTTTACTCTCCTTAAATTTTCATCAACTATACCATTATCTAAAAGATACTGAATCTGTTTTAATCTTGTGTAATTTTTATGTTCAAACTGTTCACTCAATGAAACTTTATCATATTCATTTTTTAAATCTTCTATACCATTATCAAGTGTATGAGAAATTTTAAAACCTAATGTTTCATTTAATTTTTTAAATGAAACATTATAATCTCTAGTATCTCCTGCATCATCTTGCATAATTTTAATTTCACAATCACTAAAATGTTTTTTAACATGATCCGCAATTGACCTAATCTGATAGTTTTCATCTGTATCACCAACATTAAAAGATTGATTATGAATTAAACTTTTATCAGATTTAAGCACATGTATAACAGCTCCACAGATATCTTTAACATGTACTAACGGTCTCCAAGGTTTACCATCACCCAATATTTTGATCTCTTTTTCAACTTTAGCATAGCCACTAAGACTATTTACAACAATATCAAAACGCATACGAGGAGAAAAACCAAATGCAGTAGAATTTCTCATGTATGTTGGACTAAAATTTTCATCTGCTAATTTTGAAAGCCCCTCCTCTGCTAAAATTTTTGATTTACCGTATACTGTCTGTGGATTTGAAGGATCCTCTTCTGTTAGTGCATCATTACCACCTTGCCCATATAAAGAACATGAAGAAGCAAAAACAAATCTCTCTACACCGGCTTCTTTGGCTAATTTTGCTACATCAATAGACGCTTTATAATTTATATCATAAGTTAACTGTTCATCAAGCATACCTAAAGGATCATTACTAAGTGCAGCTAAATGTACAACAGCATAATAGTCTTTACCTTTAAAATCTTCTATTGTAACATCTCTGACATCTTTTTGGATTAACTCGTACTCTGGAAATTTACTATTATTTAAATTGCCTTCACTATAGTAGCAGTTATCTAAACCCACTACTTCAAAACCATTTTCAATAAGCATAGGCATCATCACTGTACCTATATATCCTTCAGAACCTGTTACTAATATTTTTTTCATCAATTCTCCTAAATATAATTTTCTACTACCCACTTTGAAAATGGAAACGAACTTGTAAATGCAGGACTAACTGCATTTAACACATGCACCGAATCACTATCCCCCTCAACTACAAAATCTTGTAATAACTCTAATGTTTTTGTATTTAATAGTTGAGCCCTAATACCTGGTTTACTCCACTCATTAAACCCTTCAGTATCAATCTCTTTTACCATTTTAGTGGCTAAAGAGACAAAATGCTTTTTATTATATTTTTGTAACTCACTAAACGCAAGTGACCTAAAATTAAATGCATTTGATATAAAAAGTTTCATTTCATAAACTAAAGTTTCACTCAACTCCCTAAACCTAAAATTATCAAAACCCTTATAATTCTCACGCCAAAAAGCAGGAATTGCAGTCGGACCTATCTTGATTGTACCATCGACTGTAATCGTATAGTGTACACCTAAAAAAGGATTTTTAAGATTTGGTACTGGATAAATATTTGTTTTTATCGCCTTATCTGGTTTTGTATACTTTAAATAAACACCTTTAAAGGGAATTATTACATAATCAGTTGAAAAACCAAAATCTCTTGCTATTTTATCAGCATAAAGACCTGCACAGTTAATAATTTTTTTAGTATTAAATTTTCTATTTTTTGTACTCAAAATTGAGTGAGCATCTAATTTTTTTGCATATCCCTCATCAAAATAGAATGTTACGCCATCTTGGATAAGCTCTTTTTTTATATGTTGGCAAATTTCTATAGGATCAACAGTTGCCGTATCTGGTGAATAAAGCGCTTTTTGATAAGTTTTTGCATTTGGGTCTATTGATTTTAACTCATCTTCATCTATTATTTTGACATTAACCCCATTCTCAATTCCTCTTTTTTCCAACTCATAAAGCGACTCCAATTCACTCTCATCACTTGCTACTACTACTTTTTTACACTCATTTATCTTAAGGGTATTTCTTTTACAGTACTCTTTTAAAATAGCATTACCATCTCTAGTAAATTTGGCTTTTAAAGAGTTCGCTGTATAGTAAAAACCAGCGTGTAACACTCCACTATTTCTGCCACTACTGTGATATGCAACATCCAACTCTTTTTCAAGTACAACTATGTTTGCCGATGGATCTCTCTCTTTTAATGCTTTTACAATACTTAAACCAATAATTCCAGCACCAATAATTAAAAAATCACTCTCTATTTCCATATTTTCCATTTTGCCTTATCTTCGTTCCACATTTTATTTAGCTGCTGATTATCTCTTAGCGTATCCATACATTGCCAAAACCCATTATGCTTATATGTATACAGTTCACCATCTTTAGTTAATTCCTCTAAAGGTTCATTTTCAAAAATAGAATCTAAATCATCACTAATATAGTCAAATACTTTTGGCTCACAAACAAAAAAACCAGCGTTAATCCACGGGCTATCCTCTTTTGCTTTTTCAGTAAACTTTTCTACTCTATTATCACTACTTAAATTTAAATTTCCAAATCTGCTATTTGGTTGTACTGAGGTCATAGTTACAATTTTTTTATGTGATTTATGAAAAGCTATAGCCTCTTTTATATCAACATCAGCCACGCCATCACCATAAGTTAATAAAAAAGTTTCATCTTCTATGTACTCTTTTGCTTGTTTGATTCTGCCACCTGTCATTGTATTTAGCCCCGTATCAAGAAGTGTAACTTTCCAAGGCTCACTACTATTGTTATGAATTTCCATATTGTTACTTTTTAGATCAATTGTAACACTACTTTGGTGCAAAAAGTAGTTGGCAAAATACTCTTTTATATAATATCCCTTATATCCAAGTAAAATTACAAATTCATTGATACCATAACTAGAATAAATTTTCATAATATGCCACAATATTGGTTTACCACCTATCTCAACCATAGGCTTTGGTTTAATAGCCGTCTCTTCACTGAGTCTTGTACCAAATCCACCAGCTAATATTAACGCTTTCATACAAATATATCTCCTATTTTTTCTATTTTGCTATTACTAAAGGGGTAAAAAACCTATTTTTCACTATAAATTTTACAGCTGATTTAACATGCCACTTCATAGAAGGAGAAAAAAGTTCCCTACTCTGCATCTGAGTATCATGTTCGATGTAAAAATTTGCATTGTACCCTATTTTAAATCCTAATTTACTTGCACGATAACAAAGATCAATATCTTCACAATACATAAAATAACTCTCATCAAAACCATTTAATTTTTGGTAAACTTTCTGTTTAAAAACCATAAATGCCCCAGAGACCCATTGTGGGCTTCTTACACCACTGTTTGAACCATAATGCAATCTTTTATCAGTTGCCAAAGAGAGTGCAAAATTAAAAAAACCGGGGAAGTGTTTGTCGGGATTATCTACTTGATTGCCCTCTTTATCAAAATATGTTTTTACACTAAAAATATCAGAATCAGAATCTACAAAACTATAAAGCAATCCCTCTAACTGATCTTTTTGAATCAAAACATCAGGATTACATACAATAAATAAATCATTATATTTTGGATTTAATACAGAAAACATTCTATTGTGATTTTTACCAAATCCTCTTATATCTCCATCATGATAATAAAAAAGTCTGTTATGCTTACAAAACTCTTTTAAAATTTTTGAACCTGTATTATCCATAATCGATAATTTAATATCAAAAATTCCACATGTTTTTGGAAAATTATCAAAGTTTTTAATCACCATATCTTCTTGTGCATGAGATATAACAGATACAAAAACATTTCTACTCATATAAACTTCCTCTACAAATTATTAATAAATGTAACCAAATTATCTGATGACTTTTTATAGCCATTTTTCTCTTTTTCTAATATAAGTTTAAGCTTATCGATAATAAACTTTAAATATTCTTTATCTTTATAAAGAATAAGTAAAAATTTATTTACTGTTTCTTTATAACCCATTTTATCATTAAACTTTGGATAATCACTTCCTAAAATTTCACTAAAAATATCAATATCAGAGACGATAGGGATAACCCCAAACCAAATTGCTTCCACAAGAGGTAACCCATATCCCTCGTTTCTTGAGAGAAAAAATGAGAAATGACTTCTTTGATATAAAACATTTAACTCTTTATCATCCACAAAACCATGGAATATTAGCTCGATCTTATTAAAATCGGCATTTTCAAATATTTTTTTAGTCTCATCGGTCTGTTTTCCAACTATA
Source organism: uncultured Campylobacterales bacterium (assembly GCA_964447385.1). Classification (GTDB taxonomy): domain Bacteria; phylum Campylobacterota; class Campylobacteria; order Campylobacterales; family QNZT01; genus SZUA-1433. The sequence goes on from CAYUSV010000020.1 coordinate 9,762, forward strand.
TGTAAAGTAACTTTTGAAAAATTTTGGTTATTTTTTAAAGTAGATTCAAAGTATTGAAAAAAACTCAATATTCGATCAAAACCTTTTGCTCTATTAATACGCCCTACAACTATAAATTCTAACGAATCCATTTGATATTTTTTAATAATATCTAATCTATTTACAGTTGGATACTTTTGTACTTTAAAAGGAATACCATTTGGAACGTAAAGAGAAACTTTTTTATAAGTACAATAAAACTTCTTTATATCATCTTTTGTAGTATTAGAAATATACCCTATAGCATCATCAAATTTAATCATATATTTTATAAGGAAATCAATGTAAAAATGTCTAAATTTTGAAAAAAGTTCTGGCGTCTGTTTGATTGTTAAATCATGTATCACTTTTATAGATTTTCCGTGAGTTAAAAAAATGGGCATAACATTTGCCATAAAAGTAACATCATATTTTTTTGTAAACAGAAGTTTTTTTTGTAAATCAACACTTTTTAAAAAGAGATTTTTCTCACTTACTGGTATAATTTTAATATTTTCATTTATCTCTTTTTTCTCAAATACTCTATGTTTAAGTAAAGATACAACACTATCTCCAACAAAGATATCAATACTAATATCTCTGTTTTTTACTTTTTCATTTTCAATAAGAGATAAAAGCAAATTTTCAATATAGACACTTATGCCATCAAAACTTTTAATATATCCAGTTGCTACAAATGCCAATTTTTTCACATACTCTCCTCTTTTGTCAATAGATTATTTCGATTGATTTCATAACATAGCCCTAAAAATAGGTAATAAAACTCATTACCAATAGCTGGATTTGTATTTGCATAGATAAAAAGATAAAGAGGCACAATCATTGTAAAGAGATATTTACTACTAAAAGAGATATACAAAATAATAAAATGAAAAATAAGACCAAATATTGAAACACTAAGCCAAATATCCAAATATGAGTTAAAAATCATTCCACTACCTTCACCAAGCCCTAATATCTCATCTCCATAACCACTAAAATATGACTCTACAAAACCAAACCCATACCCACCAAACCAACTACTATCTCTTAAAAGACCTAATACCGTTAAAAGCGCTTTCCCTCTCTCATGTTCCCACTTGTACTCTAAAATTTCCCAAGAGATGACAGGCTCTTTTAAACTATCATTGATAAAGTAAAATATAACAATAATTATAGATAACAATAGAAGAAGTTTTACTTCATTGATCTTTGAAACAAGGGAAATTAAGCTGGACTTTGTCTGTTGTAAGTCTCTATGAAGAGAAAGCTTTACTTTGTAAAAAATAAAATATAACATTATTAAACCATAAGCGATCCAAATGGTTTTATTTCTTGAAAATAGAAGTGCTAAAATTAAAAAAGCGTAAAAGATAATTAAAAGATGATTATTTTTTGGCCAAAGCTTATACTCATATCTCAAAAAAAATGATGTAAGCAAAAATAGGCCAACAACAGTTGCAAAATCTCCCGGCTCAAAAAATGTTCCTTTAAACTCTAAAATTCCTCGATCATTTGTCAATAACTCTACTATAAAATTTGGCATGGATACAAAATAAAATAAAAATCCAAGCAAAGCAAAAATAGCAACAGATATTTCTATAATCAATATAAATTGATTAATAGTTATTTTTTGCACTACTGTTCTACCTACATAAAAAGCTGCAGGAAATATAATAAAATATTTTATTATAAATTTAATCTCTCCAAATTTTTCATACATTGAATTAAAACTAATAAGAGTCATAACAATTGCACCTAGATAAAATATAGATAAAATTTTAAAATCCAAATTTTTATGATGCATATCATTTAAGAGTATAAAACCAAAAAGTGCTATAAGATATATTTGACTAACTCGTATAACTAAACCAACTTGCATCGTCAGAGCCAAAAATGAGAGTAATATAAACAGTAGTAAAAAACAACTCATCCAAATTCTACTATAAGCATTTATCATGTGGGTTACTTTTGTTGTAAATCTAACTGTCTTATAAACTGTTTTACCGAGTTATCCCAACTAAACTTTTTTGCAATCTCTTGACCGTTTTTTTGAAGCTCTTTAACAAGTGTACCATTAAATAATAACTCAATAAGTACACTTTTAAGAGCTGTTTTATCTTTTGCTTCATATATTAGAGCATTAAATTTTGGATATGCATATTCGTTAATGCCACCAGAATCTGAAAGGATTAATGCACAACCACAACTCATAGCTTCAATTGGAGGCAAACCAAATCCCTCTTGCCAAGAAGTGGAGATAAAAAGATCACTTTGATTGTAAATTTTTGCAATAGCTTGATCATTATCAGGTTTTACGACAGTAAAATCTGATAAATCAAATTGAGACAAATCATCGTGTGTAATTATAAAAATCTCACCAACTCTATCTCTTAACTTTTTTACTCTTTTTATCTCATTCCAAACAGAAATAAAGTCACTTAACCCTTTTAGAGGATGTTTTCGACCAACCAAAGAGATGTTGAGTTTCTCTTTTTTTTCTCTTTTATTAAAATTATAAAAAACACTCTGATCAACTGCTGGATAGATAATTTTTTTAGGTATATCTTTACCACTAACTTTTATAAATTTTTCATAAGTATATGTAGAATTAAAAAGATAATTTATCTGCATCTTATAAGAGAGCTTTGTTAATAATTTATAAGTTGTTAAAAAAACTCTATTTTTTAAAAGCATCAAATCATCAAATATCTGATAATCATCAGCTTGAACATAACGATAAAGATATTCAAATTTATAAAAGATAAAAAATATAGATATAATTGGATCGGTCGTAATTATAATATCTTTTGAGTAGTTTTTCTTTAAATATGAAAACATTTTTAAAATATTTTGAATTTTTCCAAGCTTTGAATCTCTATTTTTACCAACTTTTTCTATTTTAATTTTATTATCAATTGTAAAAGTACAATCATCACTGATATTTGGCAAAACAAATCGTACATCAAAGTTTTTAATAAGAAGATTTGATATTTCTGTACATACACGAAGCCCCCCACCGGTTTTAAGCTGAGGCAAAACAAAGATAATTTTTTTCATCTATCTTTTTTGACCAAAAATATTCTATCAACAAAAAGATATTTGACAACATCATTAGCAGGAGGACTTAGCCAAACACTTTTAGCATTTGTAGTTTTACTATCTATTGAGCCTATTTTAATATCTCGATATCTATTGTTTGCAAATTGACCTACTACTGATGCACCTTTGATGATTGTTGGATAAATTCCATAAAAAAGTGCTATTTTTGCATTGTCTAAGATATTATGATCCTCAAAAATTTCTATCTTAACACTTGCATAAATATCCCACTTTCCATCTTTTAAATTTAACAATGGTAAGCCAAAACCCCAGTCATCTTTATCTCCATCCATCCTAACACTTACACCATCACTCGCCTTTGCATCAGCTACTATTTCATTGCAACAAAGCTCTAACTCATACTCTTGATACTCAAACCAATCTACACCTTTTTTTAACCCTCGTGCTTCATATGGATCTCTTGAGAGTTTCCTATCTAAATCTATAATTTTTATAATATTATCAATCTTAACACCCTCTGCAAAAGATGATATATTTGGATTATTTCTTAAAAAAGTTTTAAATCGTTTCTTAATTTTATCTATATCCATATTTTTATCAACTCTTAAAAGACGAATATAATCAATACCACTAAAGAGATCAATCAAATGTTTTTTATGCAAAGGTTCATTTTCTACTTTTTTGAGTCCATTTGAAAGAATTTCATCAAGAAAGTTTAAATTTTCACTCTTTAAGTATTTTACATTTATAGAGGTCTTCACAGAAAGTTTATCATCACTTTGTGATATAAATTTATGTAGAGTTTTTATGTACTGTACTACATCATCACTAGCTTTGCCATAATAATAATTACAAAACTCTTCTATAAGTTCATCTATATCAAGAGTTGGATCCCATAGAAGTTTTGAAAAAACCCAAACTCTGAGATTTGCCAACTCACCGCCATATGTCCCATAACTTCCTTGTAAAAAAAGACCTTTTACTGATGAGAGATTGGATAACTCTTTTATATCTTTATCTACCGCATAAAGATCCGGAAATGGCAACATATATCCACCAAAATTTATTATGTAGTGCCAATAAAATATTTTATCTGTAACTCTATCCCAAGCTTTTAAATCTTTTAAGATATCTTCATTTTCAAAGCTAGTGATAGGTTTTGCAAAATTTGATTCAATACCTGAAAACATAACGCCTAAATTTTTTGGCAATACAAATGCCTCTTTTGGAGGTTTTCTACTCCAAAGATAGGATTGAGCTAAAAAATTATAGTTAGGATATTTTTTTGCTAAAAAAGTTGCATATTTTAAAAAAGAGTATGAAGGGTTTTCATCTTTTAATCCATCTTTACAGTACGAAGCTCTATCTTCATGCGCTAAAATAATATAATCCTCACTCCCAATATCAAGAGATGATAATTTTTCCCCCAATATTTGTGACGCATATTTTTGTGCATCTTTATCTAAAAAATCATACTGCCCATCACATGAAAATTTTTCACCAAAAAGCTCATGCGAAGAGAAACTATAAATATTTACACCTTTAGAGTAAAGAGCTTGTGCATCATCTATAACACTTCTATGTCCCAAACGCCCATTGAGTCTATTTTTTAATGAGTAAACCCAATCATCACTCTCAGCTATAAAAATTTCTCTATACAAAAATTTTGGCTTTTGAAAATCATCAATATCACCTAAAAATTTTTTAGAAAACTTAGGAATATACTCATAACTATTTGATAAAAATTTACACCCTAGATAATTTTCTAAAAAATAATAAACTCCAAAATAGAGTCCATTATCTTCAAATGCAGTGATTGTAAGTTTATCTTTTTTAGTTTTTATACTAAATCTACCATCTTTTATCTGCTCTTTTTTCTCTATTTTTTTTATCAAGATTGCACTCTTGTCCTTTGGTACAGTAGTTAAAATATCTGGTTTAACACCTGTAATATTCTCTATATAGAAGGAGAGATCATTTGCAACATTTTTTAAAACTCTATTCTCTTTATCCACAACGATAACTGTTTTATCAGAAAAATCAAATGCATTGATAGATGTGACAAACAGCATCAAAATTAATATACGAAACATATCTATTACCACCATTTTAACCAATAAGGTTTAAGAAATTTTTTTGTTATGATTAATATACCTTTTATTCTCTTTACGCGCAATTATTTTAATATATTTTTTACTAACACCATTTAAAATAAATCCTAAATTTTTAATACCATTTTTCTTTGCAATTGACTCCATATATGTAACAAAACTCTTTTCAGAATATTTTGATTTTAAAACAGTAATTACAAGATCTGCTTTTTTCATCAAAAACAGTGATTCAGCCGCTACTCCAGCAGGTGGCAAATCAATAACAATATAATCATAATTCTCTCTTAATTCTTCTATTATTTTATTAATAGAGTTTGAGTTTATTATCTGCATGGGATTTGAAACTTTTGGACCTGAAGGTATCACAAAAAGATTTTTAAACTCATTTGATCTATATATAACATCTTTAAGATTTTTATCTGCAAAAAGTACGTTAGAAAATCCTATACTGTTATCTATACCAAATTTTGAGTGAATTTCAGGAAGCCTCAAATCAAGAGAAAGCACAATAGCCTTTTTATCGCCATCACCAAGGCACACAGCTAAATTGGCAGCTATTGTAGTTTTACCTTCTCCCTTTATCATCGATGTCAAAGCTATAACTTGTGAGCTTTTTTTATCCATAAATCCGTCAACTCTATCTCTCAATGACCACATCAGTTGTGATGCAATTGAATCAGGATCTTTTACAACGAATAGATCGTTATAAAGTTTTTTATCCTTTATATAAGGTATAGTTCCTAGATAAGGAAGAGTTGTTAACTCTTCTACTTCACTTGGTACTTTGATTTTTTTAGCAAAATAATCACTCAAAAGTGCATATATAAGACCAGATAAAAGACCAAATATCGCCCCTAAAATCAGTAAAATAGATTTTTTAGGTTTAGAGTATCTATCTGGGATAAATGCAAAATCTAATACTCGATAGGTATAATCACCTTGTACCTTTTGAGCCAAATTTAACTGTCTTTGTTTATCAAGAAGTGACAGATAGTTTTTCTCTATAAGATCATACTCTCTTTTTAATTTTGCATAACCAATCTCTTTTTGTGGAACAGTTGCTAAAGTTCTCTTATATTTTTGAATATAACTTTTAAGTTTGTCTCTTTTTATTTGGATATTATTTAAAAACTCCCTTATATTTCTCTCTAACGTAATATTTTTTTGAGTAAGACTTTTTTTAATCTGTTTAATACTTGGATGTATACTTTTATATTTTTTACTTAACTCTCTATACTGATTCTCCTCTTGTGATATAGAATCAACAAGTTTAATCAAGTTTTCATTATCTAATTGTGAAATGCCTATTAAAATATCTCTATAATCATAACTATTTTGAAAAATTTCATATATATTTTTAATATTATTATACCTGATACTTAACTCTTCAAGTTGGCTCTCATACTTGTAAATATTGTTTACCATATTGCTAGTTTGTACATCTATACCAGCAACTCTATTTTTTTTGACAAACTTTTCAAGCCTCGTCTGAACAATATCAAGCTCCTTTATAACTCCAATCATTTCTTGGTCTATTAACTTAATATGAGTTGTTGATTGTGATCTTTGCTGAAACTCCATAACTTTCATATACTCTTTTAAAAGATTATTAACAAACTCTTGTGCTCCATTAGGCGTTTTATCATCATAAACAATTTTGATAATACTTGATTTAAGACTATTTTTAACCACCGTTAAATTACTTAAAGCCTTATCAACAATATCTCTTTGTCTATCAACTTTAAAATAGATCTCTTTTTGTTTAGAAAGGCTATTTCTTTCAATTGTAAAATCCATATACTCACTAACAAACTTCTTTGAAAATTCATAAACAAGAGGTTCTGTCTTTTTTTCTCCTACTATCTTTGATTCAAGATCATTTTTGGAAATTAGACGAAGTGCATAAGACTCTTTGTCAATAAATTCAATATGAAATAGTTTTCCATAAAAAGCATCATCTTTTATATGTAAGTTTTTTATAGAAAATGGTGTATCATTTTGTAAAATTTTAAAATTCCTTAACCCTCTATTTTCATAATACTCAATATTTGATTGAAGTGATTGAATTACTTTAGAGACTAAATATCTTGATTGTAAAAAATCCATCTGAGTCACAAAATGTCTCTCATATTCACTTTCAGCCGCTCTATCAGCTCCAGAAACACCCAATAAATTATATTTTGGTACAATTTCAAGTGTTGCATCAGTTCTATAAATTTTTTGTGCAAACAATAGATAAATTACGGTCATAACAATAAAAAAAAGTGTTATAAAAATAATAGATTTTTTATAATCAGAAATTTTATCTAAAAAACTTCTTTGATAAAATTCACGCTCATTTATACTCATATATTCTCCTATTTAACCGCGTGATAAAGCGTAATCGTACTAAAAAGTGTATTTATCCAACTAAGAGATGCATCTGCACCACTTAACGGCAAATTAAAATCTTTCACACCATTATGTGCAACATAAACTATATCATCTGGTAAAAGATTGATATTATTTATCTTTAAACTCTGCATATCAGTTAAATCTATATGGATAATTTTATAATTTTCTTTTGTACCTCTAACAACTTTTATAACATTTCTTTGTGCAAAATTAGTTAATCCACCTCGCTCTACTATCGCCTTCAAAGGCGTTAAATCTCTATATTTTATAAGCTCCAACGCTCCAGGGCTCTTTACCTCTCCTAAAACATACACTTTTTGATTTAATATCTCAACTAAAAGGGTAGGATCTTCTAAATAATCAATATATTTATTATAAAGCATATCTTGTAAACTCTCTTTTGTAACTCCAGCAACAACTACTTTACCAATAAGTGGCATCATAATTGTCCCATCAGAACGAACTTCAATACCAATATCACTCTGTGCATAATTTTTCTCTTTAGTGCTAAGTTCAGGATAATTAAAAAATATTATTGATAAACGATCATACGGTTTTATCTTATATTGTTTTTGTATATTTGTCTCAACCACATCATGATTTTCAGATTTGTTTTTATAAAAAAGCTCATGATTTCTACCAGAACAACCACTAAACAACAAAATTATAAAAAAAATCAACAACCACTTTTTTTGCACACTTAATTCCTAAATTTATCTTTAATAACCATCATCATTGAAGGTATTAGATATATAGTATCGACTCTTTGAAAATTTTATTAACTAAAATTCGATGGAATTATTTTTGATTTGCTAATTTAGCATTAGCATCTTTTAGTATCTCTTTAAAATCTTTTATAAAATTTACCACTCTATGGCTTGGCATGCTAGCATATTTTTGAGTTGTGAGATAGATAGTTTTAGCTTTTGATGCAGTTATAGATAACTTTAACCACGGTTCTATTAATTTTTGTACCTCTTTATTATCTCTAACTGTATGTGCTAAAATATAAATTATATCTGGGTTAGTTTTGATTATACCCTCGTATGAAAGCATTGGCTGTTTGGTTTTGGTATTTTTTAGAGCATTTTTATTTCCTGAAGCTCTTATGATATCTGCAAAATATATACTATTTCCACTTACAAAAATCTCTTTTTTTAAATCAAATTGCTCTCCAAAAACTATGAGAATTTTTCTATTTTTCAAAATTCCATCTATATCTTTTATAGCTCTATCTATATCATCAATTAACATTTGTGCCTTTGTATCCGTTTTGGTTAAAGTACCAATCTTTTTTATACCTTTTTTTATATCTATAAGTGAAGAGAGATAAATAACCTCTGTTTTGATACCTAGTTTTTTAAGTTTTGATTTGAGTAAAAGGTTATTTTTTTGCATCAACACCAAAGTAGGTCTTAACATCACAATTTTCTCTAATGAAATTGAAAAATAACCACCAACTTTTGTGATAGATTGTGACTCTTTTGGATATGTTGCATATGTAGTGTTCCCAACTATTTCATCTTTTTTATCAAGTGCAAATAATATCTCATTTATCGCCGGGGAAAGGGCAATAATTCTCTGTTGATTTGCCTCTAAAAGTGTACAAAAAAGTAAAAACAGTAATTTAAATTTCAAGATCACTCCTTCTTAGGTAATAGAAGATGATATTCTACAAAAAGTCTAATAAATTCATCTCTGCACACAAGCAAAGAAAAAAGCGTGAATAATTTTCCCTTTGTGCTAAGCCTCACAATATAGTTTTACAAGAAGTCTAATATTTTCAAGAAATTATCCGATATATATAATAAATTAAATTTAAAAATTAGGAAAACTTTGATGAAAATTTTAAAAAGTGTTAAGATTAAAACAATTTTAACAATATTAATAACACTCTCATTGACAACTATATTTGTATTTGGATATTTTTTGGCACAAAACAAATATAAAAGTTATGAGGAGTCAAACAGAGTTGTTAAGAGTTTAAATTTCTCTGTTTTACTCGGAAAGTTAGTTCATGAGTTACAAAAAGAGCGAGGTGCATCTGCCGGATATATTGGTTCAAATGGTACTAAATTCAAAGAGACTCTTTCAAAACAAAGAGAATTAAGTGATAAAAATGTGAAGCTTGTTATATCTTTAAAACATGGTTTCTCAAATGATAAAAAAGATGAATTTGAAAAAATTAAAATTCGTCTTTTGGACATAGGCAAAGTTAGACAAAAGATAACAACTCAAAAAATCTCTTCAAAAAAAGTGATAGAGTTTTACAGCAATTTAAATGCACAAATAATTGACTTTATAAAAAAAATCTCCCTAGAAAACGGAAGTTCTGTAAAATCTATGTTACCTTATATAAACTTTTTAAATGCAAAAGAGAGAGTTGGCATCATAAGAGCTGTTAGTTCTGGTAGGTTTGCTAAAGGTTTTTTTGATAAAGAGAGCAAACTATATTTTGAAAATCTTGTTACTGTAAATAGAGAGTACATCAAAATATTTTTATCTTTAGCAGATAAAAAAACCGTGACTTTATACAACAATCTAATAAAAAATACAAATAGACATAAAACAATTGAGGCACAGATAAAAACAGTTTTTGACTCTTCATATGAAGAACCTATGAACGTAGATAGTCAGAGATGGTTCTCTCTATTAACCACTGAAATCAATAACTTACTAAAAATTGAGAGTTTTTTAGCTACAGAAATTATGTCATCGGCATCTCTACAAGCAAATACAAAATTTAACCAGTTTATAGCTATATTTGGTACTATTTTATTCTCTATGTTATCTATACTTGCTCTAAGTATATACATGTTATTTAAATTTTCAACATCTATGAAAAATCTTAGCTATGGTGTTGATAATCTTTTAAAATACTTAAACAAAGAGGTAACGGTACCTACATTTATAGAGATAGACTCCAAAGATGAAATTTCAAAAATTTCTGAAATTTTTAATAGTTACTTAAAAGATGAAGTTAAACAATACAAAAATGATCTACTAACAACTGGTGAAATTGTACTTGTGATGGATAAAATAAGCAAAGGTTATTTTGATACTTCAGTTACTCACACTCCATCAACCGCTGGCATGATAACATTAACCCGTTCATTAAACAATATGACAAAAAGTCAAGGTAAAATTTTATTAAGTGTTGAAAAACTCTTAAAAGAATTATCAAATGGAGAATACCAAAACAAGATAGAACTTACCACTAAAATACAAGGCTCCCTAAGAGATATGGTTGTATCTGCAAATTCATTGGCAGATATACTAAAAAACAATACAAAAAATAACTTTGACAATGGAAGTGAGTTAAAAACAAAAGTTGAAATCTTTTCACATGCATCAATTGAACTTCTAAAAACCACAAAAGAGCAGGCAAATGCCATACAAGAGACTTCAAAGTCTATAGAGATTATGAGAGAACAAGTAGAAGATATCGTAATATATTCTAATGATATAGTTACTCAAAGCTTAGATGTAAAATCAATCTTAACAGTTATTGCTGATATCGCTGATCAAACTAACCTACTAGCACTAAACGCAGCAATAGAAGCAGCAAGAGCCGGTGAACACGGAAGAGGTTTTGCCGTAGTTGCTAATGAAGTGAGACAGTTAGCAGAGAAAACCCAAAAATCATTAACTGATATAAGCTCAACCATAAACATACTAAATCAATCAGCAAACAATATAAACACCAGTATAAAAAAGCAGACTAACTCAATAGAGGGAGTAGATAGTACTTTGGGAGTTTTAAAAAATAGTGGCAAAAAAAATACAAAAATTAGCCAAACAATCCATGACAGCTCAAAAGATATAGAAGAGATGTCAAATAAATTAGTAGAAAAAGTTTAGGAGATATTATTATGAGTCAAAATGAAATATTATTACAAGATGATAGTTTTCTTGTTTCACATACAGATGCAAAAGGTATCATAAAATTTGCAAGTGATGATTTTTGTAAAATTGCTGAATATGATGTACAAGAGTTAATAGGTAAACCTCACAGCTTAGTAAGACACCAAGACATGCCTCGCGCTGCTTTTAAAGATCTTTGGGATACAGTAAAAAGAGGAGAGATTTGGTCTGGTTTTGTTAAAAATAGCTCAAAAACTGGTAAATTTTACTGGGTATATGCAACCGTCTATCCATACAAAGATCAAGATGGATCACATGGGTATATTTCATGTAGAACAAAAGTAGCTTCAAGAGAGGAGATAGATAAATATGAAAAGCTCTATAAAAAGATGAGGGAAGAAGAAGAGTTAAGAAAATGAAACTGGATCTATATCTATCTCCACATTACTCATCTTACACCTTGATGCCAACTCCAATAATGCTTTAGCAGAAGAGGAACGAAGCAGGACTTGAAAACGAAACTTTCCTGCTATTTTGTTTATAGGTGCTTCACCAAAACCTATCACTTCAACATCTTTTAGATCTACTAAACACTTCTGTAATTTTTCTAAAATTTCTTTTGCTTTATATTGGTTCTTGTGACTTATAAGAAACTTCATCAGCTTTTTATATGGTGGATAAAGATTTTCTCTATATGGCAACTCATCTTTTAAAAATTGTTCATAATCTCCCAAATAGTGTTCAAAAAATTCTCTATTACTACTTTGGACTATGACTCTGCCCTCACCCTTTCGCCCTGCACGTCCAGCAACTTGAAGCAAAAGAGACAATGCTCTCTCACGAGCTCTAAAATCAGCCCCAGCTAAGATAGTATCAATCCCCAAAATTACAACTAATTTGATATCATGGTAGTCATGACCTTTGCTTAGCATCTGTGTACCGACTAAAACATCTATCTCTTTGTCATTAAAAGATTTTAGAGCTTTTTTTAGCTTACTTTCGGTTGTGATCTCATCTCTATCAAACTTTTGTATAGATTTTTGAGCAAACATTTCGCTAAGCTCCTCTACAACCTGTGCTGTTCCTATTCGGTTACTTTTTAGAGTTTTTGATTTACACTCTGGACACTCATTTGGAATCCTCTCTACAAAGTTACAATAGTGGCATCTTAGAGCATTTCTCTGTTTGTGAATACTCATGCCAACACTACAAAATGGACACTCGACAAATTTCCCACACTCAAAACATGTAAGATACTTATAATTTGCACGAGTTGGTAAAAATACAATAGCTTGATGGTTTTGATCTAGAGTTAGTTTTAACTGCTCATAAATCTTCTGGTTTATATCTTCATTGTCCTCTACAAACTCTATCTTTTTAGACCCCTCAAAAAAAGTACCTCTAAGTCTAAAATGTGCAAATTTATGATATGAGTTCAAAGATGGAGTAGCAGAACCCAAAAGTACATTTGCTCCTAAAATGCGCCCCATATAAACGGCCATATCTCTAGCACTATAACGGGGTCTATTTGAAGCTTTATAACTATCATCATGCTCTTCATCAACAACAATAAGCCCGATATCTTTTAAAGGCAAAAACAGAGACGACCTAGCCCCTGCAACTATCTTCACATCACCACTATAAATACCTTCTAAAATCTTCTCTTTTTTTTTCTTTGTAACCTTAGAGTGCCAAATCTCCACACTATCACCAAAATGGTTTTTAAGTCTCTTTTGCATCTGAGGAGTAAGCGAAATCTCAGGCATTAAAAATATTGAAGATTTACCCTCATTTATCATCTTTTCAAAAAGCTTCATATATATCTCTGTCTTACCACTACCTGTATCACCAAAAAGAAGCGAAGTTGGATTTTTGAGTATAAAATCATAAGCTTTTTGTTGCTCATTTGAGAGAGAAATATCTACGGTTAAATTTTGCCTCTCGCTCTTGGCTTGTTTTTTAAAAGGTATAAAAAGTTTTATCGCATCTCCAAAAGAACATGAGTAGTATTGACTTAAGAAATTAACTATTTTCATATATTTAGCATTAAAGCATAAATCTAAAATAGTTTGGACTTTTTCACATGTAAACTTGGGTTTTTCACAATGTGAACAAATAACTCCTCTAACTAATCTTTTTCTAAGGTTTACCTCTACAAGTGTACCAATTTCAATCTCTTGGTCGTTTTGATAAGTCAGTGGGGATAGTGGTGAACCTATGATGGCTATGTGGTAGTAAAAAATTGCCTCTCCTTAATAAAAAAGACAATTATAAGATTATTCGGTTAAATTTTTACAAAGTATCACGGCATGATTACAATCAAACTGTCCATTGGCGTTATTGTAAGTAAAATTAACATCTGTATTTATAACTCTAAACGCATAAATAGTTGCATTAAATTTTTTCCAATTTCCATTACTATTTTTTGAGTAAATTGGATAATCAAGCAATCTTGCATCATCATCACTACTATTTGTATCATGACCAAAAAGTGCATCTCCATCACTGGAAGTAGTACTACTTAGAGCATCAAGTCTACCTGGGTATCTAGCTCCGTTTGCTTGGAGCATGTTTTGGTTTCTTGTTAGTATAATTGCATTTCTTATAGATGCAACCTGACTTCTTCCTTTAGCTATCTCTGCATCATCTCTTGTGAC
>CAYUSV010000021.1:0-23335 GCA_964447385.1 uncultured Campylobacterales bacterium
CTCTATGTTTGATTTTAAACTTAATAGAGTTTATCATCTCTCTAAAAACTACTGAGTTAAATGAGAGACAAAAAGAGATATATGATGCTTTGGGTGTTAAATATCAAGCTGGCGGGGTGACTAAGGTTTATATCTAATTTGGTAAATGTGGTACAGGTAGATTTTTTTTAGTTGGGGGTGAAGCCCCTGGTTAGGGCTTTTTTGAATTTTTGATGATGAACCTGGGTTAACGCAATCTTGTTAGATGTTTACTATTGCTTTGTTGTGTCGAATGTTTTGATAATATAGATGAATATCAAATGACTATTTTTCCAGATTGTTTTATTGTTGCTTTTGCTGAGGAGCCAACACCAAATCTATTAAAATTTAATTTTGTGCTCTTTTGAAATGTGGATTGAGTTTTAAGAGTATCATATCAGCTAAAATATTTCCAAGAAGTGTTAAAAATGCAGAGATGATGAGTATACCCATGATTACTGGATAGTCACGACTCATAGCACTTTGAAAAAACAAAAGTCCCATGCCATTTATGGAAAATATTGATTCTAAGATCACACTTCCACCTATAAGTCCAGGCAGGGAGAGTCCAAGCATTGTTACTATGGGAGGTGAGAGGTTTGGTAAGATATATCTTCTGAGGATGACTCTTTGACTAAGTCCTCTAGCTTTTGCAAAAAAGATATAATCACTTTTTAGTATATCGATAGTGAGGCTTCTGACATACATGACCAAGCTTCCAATGCCACCAAAAACAATTACGAAGATTGGCAATATCAGATGCCATGCTTGGTCAAAAAAATTCCAGATACCCTCTTTCTCTTCTATTGATTGAAGTCCTGCAATTGGAAACCAACCAAGGTTTACAGAAAATATAATAATAAGTAAAATTGCAAGATAAAATGAGGGCATAGCGTATGAAAAAAGTGAAAATTGTTTGAGTGCCCGATCAAAAAGCTGATCTTGTCTAAAAGCTGCTTTTATTCCCAGATAAAGTGATATAACAAAAACTAAAATCATACTAATGATATTTATAATAAGCGTAATATGAATACGAGAAAGAATCTCATCTTTGACCTCTTTACCACTAGCAAAAGAGATACCAAAATCCAAATAAAGAAGTGCGCTAATCCATGAAAAATACTGCACATATAGAGGTCGATCAAGCCCATAAATCTCTTTTAGATGCTCAATCGACTCTTTTGTTATGTTAGGATTTAGCTCGCCACTTGCAAAAAATGAATTTGGTGCAAAGTGGATAGCTAAAAATGAAATTATTGAGATGATAAATAGCATAAATGCTATATAAAGTAACTTAGAAAGAAAAAGTTTCACCTATTTTCTATTGTCCCAGCTAAGTACTGTTTTGCCATCTTCATTTTTCTCGACCGCACCCATACCCATGATGTTGTAACCACCATCAACATAGTGAATTTCACCACTAACACCACTAGCTAAGTCACTCAAAAGATACATACCGCTATTTCCGACCTCTGTTGTGGTTACATTTCTCTTTAGTGGAGAGTTGGTTTCATTCCAATTTAAGATATTCTTAAAATCCCCGATTCCACTAGCTGCCAAAGTTTTGATAGGTCCAGCACTTATAGCATTTACGCGTATACCTCTGCCACCCAAATCAACAGCAAGATAACGAACACTTGCCTCAAGTGCGGCTTTAGCAACTCCCATGACATTGTAGTGAGGGATGTATTTTGGTCCGCCAAGATAACTAAGAGTTAGTATTGAACCACCATCATTTAAAACAGGCAGACAAGCTCTTGTTAAAGATGTCAGTGAATAAACTGAGGTATCCATAGCAAGTGTAAAATCTTCCCTAAAAGTATCTATAAAACTACCCTCCAATGCCCTTCGTGGAGCAAATGCAACAGAGTGGACAACAAAATCAATTTTCCCAAAATCCTTTTCAAGTGAAACAGTTAATGCATCTAAATGCTCACTCTTTGTAACATCCAATTCATAAATAGCACTACTTTTAAACTCCTCAGCAATTGGTCGAACCCTCTTTTCAAATGCTTCATTTAGATATGTAAAAGCTAAATCAGCCCCTTGCTCGTAGCATGATTTTGCAATTCCATATGCAATAGATTTATTGTTAGCGACTCCTACAATTAAACCTTTTTTACCCTTCATTAACATGTATATCCCCTTTATAGTAAAATTTGCGCATTTTATCAAATATTTTATAAACTGTTACTAATCTCCACCATCTTGCAAAACGCATCAATATCCCAACTAGCAGTCCCTACTAAAATACCCTCACAATTTTTGATTTTCAATATCTCTTTTGTATTGGCTACTTTCACGCTTCCACCATAGAGAATTGGTGCTTTGATTTTTTGTTTTAAAAGCCCTAAAGTCTCTTCTATCTGTTCGTTACTTGCACTCAAACCTGTACCAATCGCCCAGACAGGCTCATATGCGATGATTAAGTTTTTATACTCTATATCAACTCCCTCTAATTGGGTAAAATTATAACTTATAACAGACTCTATACCATCTTCTCTTATCTCTATTGGCTCACCGATACAGTAGATGATTTTAAAACCTTTGGATTGGTAAAAATCATACTTTTTTACAACCTCATCTTGACTCTCACCCAAAACATGTCGTCTTTCACTATGTCCTATAAGAATTGTATCTATATCAAATTCCTCAATTTGCTCTAGTCCAATCTCTCCGGTAAATGAACCTTTTTCTACTGGATAAGCATTTTGTACTCCAACAGATATATTGTCTATCAAATCAAAACTATCCAATGCGCTACTTGGAGGAAAAACTAAAACTCTATCATCACTTTTTAAATTTGTAACATATCTGTTTAACTTTTTGATATATTCTTTTGTACTTTTCCTAGTATGGTTTGTTTTAAAATTAGCTGCAATTATCATGATTGACTCTTTAGTACCGCTTCAACACCAGGTAGCATTTTACCCTCTAAAAGCTCCAAACTAGCTCCACCACCGGTTGAGATAAAAGTCATCTCATCCACATCACCGGCTCTTTGACAAACATCTGCCGTATCACCACCACCGACTATTGTGGTAGCGTGAGACTCTGCTATATTGTGGCTCATCCTAAAGCTTCCTTTTGAAAATTTATCAAGTTCATATACACCCATTGGACCATTCCAAAGGATTGTTTGAGCATCATTTATTGCTTCACGAAAAAGCCTATTGGTTGCAGGTCCCACATCAAGTCCCATCCAATCTTTTGGAATCTCTTGAATCGGTAAAAATTTCACTGGTGACTCTTCACTAATTTCTGGTGAAACAACCAAATCAACAGGCAGATAAAATTTCACACCAAGTGCTTGTGCTCTGTAAATAATTCGTTTAGCATCTTCTATAAGATGATCTTCAACTAAGGATTTACCAACTTCATACCCTTGCGCCTTTAAAAAGGTAAATGCCATGCCTCCACCGATGATAAGCTTATCAACTTTTTCAACAAGATTTACAAGAGCTTGAAGTTTACCTGAAACTTTACTACCCCCAACTACTGCTACAAATGGACGAGTTGGATTCATAACAGTTCGATGAAAAAATGTTACCTCTTTTTGCATCAAAAATCCTGCTGCTTTATGATTTTTATCAAAATGTTCAGGAAGTGCAAAAATTGAGGCATGTCTTCTGTGGCTTGCACCAAAAGCATCATTTATATATATATCTACTATAGAGGCCAAACGCGCTGCAAATTCGCTATCATTTGCTAATTCACCCGGATTGTATCTTAGGTTTTCAAGTAGCAAAATTTCTCCACCTTTTAAAGCTTTTGCTTTTTCTATGGTATCATCTTTTACTACATTATCAGCCATTATGATATCCACCTTCAAAAGAGAGTGGAGTCTTTTTGCAATAGGCTTTAATGAATCTCTATCATCATCCCATTCACCTGGTTTTGGTCTACCAAAATGGCTAGCAAGAATGATCTTACAATCTCTATCCATACAGTAGCGAATTGTAGGTAGTGCTGATCTAATTCTTCTATCATCACTTATGTTTCCAAACTCATCTCTTGGTACATTAAAATCACATCTGATAAATACTCTTTTACCCTCAATATCCAAATCTTTTATAGACAACAGTTCCATACCTTACTCTCCCTTGCAAATATATGCTGCCATATCAATAAGTCTACATGAGTAACCCCACTCATTGTCATACCATGCCATCACTTTTACAAAATTTCCATCAATTACCTGAGTCAAATCACCGGCAACAATAGCACTAATTTCTGAGCCAATAAAATCAGAAGAGACCCTCATGTCATTGTCAACTTCGATAATACCCTTTAACTTACCTTTTGCTACCTCTTCAAACAAAGTATTTATCTCCTCTTTTGTGGTCTCTTTTTTTACTATGACATTGAGATCAACCATAGATACATTTGGTGTTGGAACTCTTATAGCTTGACCGTTGAGTTTTCCTTTTAGATGTGGCATAACAAGACCGATAGCTTTAGCAGCCCCTGTGGAAGTTGGTATCATGTTAACAGCAGCTGCACGAGCTCGACGAGGATCTTTTGAGTGTTTTACATCTAAAATATTTTGATCATTAGTATATGAGTGACATGTTGTTACGAGTGCTTTTTCTATACCAAAAG
This sequence comes from uncultured Campylobacterales bacterium, assembly GCA_964447385.1. Taxonomy (GTDB): domain Bacteria; phylum Campylobacterota; class Campylobacteria; order Campylobacterales; family QNZT01; genus SZUA-1433. Next base: position 4,621 of record CAYUSV010000021.1, read on the forward strand.
CATCATCTAAAACTTTTACAATTGGAGCTAAACAGTTTGTAGTGCAACTCGCATTAGAGACGATTTTTTCTCCAGCATAACTATCTTCATTTACTCCCATAACAAAAGTTGGTGTTGCATCATCTTTTGCAGGGGCAGAAAATAGTACTTTTTTGATACCTTTATCGATATAAGCTTGTGATTTTTCTTGTGTATAAAATGCGCCTGTACACTCTAAAAGAACCTCAGCTCCATATTTTGCAAAGTCAAGGTTTTTAGGGTCTCTGTCATTTAAAAATTTTACTTTTGATTTTCCAATTTGGATATAATCATCTTTAAGTAACTCAATATCGCCTTTAAATGTACCGTGAACGCTATCATATTTTAGAAGATATTTTGTCATCTGTGGGGCAGTTGTATCATTTACAACTACTAACTCCATATCATCTCTATCTTCCAATATTCTAGCAACACATCTACCAATTCTACCAAAGCCTGTAATAGCAACTTTTATAGCCACTGTCTCTCCTTTATTAAATTTACTGTACTATTGTATCTATAATATGATTAAATTAATAAAAAGGTTTAAAAAAGGTTTAATGAATATAGCAATTTTTGGAGGTAGTTTTGATCCTCCTCATATCGGGCATCAAGAGATTATCCAAAAAGCCATTGCAAAACTTGATATAGATATGCTCTTTGTAGTTCCTACTTTTTTAAATCCTTTTAAAGAGAGTTTTTTTGCACCTGCCAAGGTAAGATATAAATGGGTGAAAAAGATGACACAAGAGTATAAAAAAGTAAAAGTATTAAGTTATGAGATAGAACAAAACCATCCAGTTTCTACCATTGAAACAATAAACTATCTTTTACAAAACTATGATTTAGAAAAAATTTATCTTATTATTGGGGCTGATAATGTGTCTACTCTACACAAGTGGAAAGATTATGAGAAATTATTAAGACTTGTAAATTTTGTTGTAGCAACAAGAGAGGGCATAAAAATCCCAAAAAACTTGCAAAAATTAGACATTCATGTTACTATCAGTTCAACTAAGCTAAGAGAGAAAATTAAAAAAAGATATCTGCCTAAATCAATTGCTGATGAAATTTTAGCATATTATAATGTAAGGAGAAAAATGAACACAAGAGTTGAAAAAATCATACAGGTATTGGATGATAAAAAAGCAGAAAATATACAACTGTTTGACATGAGAGGTAAAGATTATTTTGTGGAAGATGTCATAATAGCTACTACTTTGGGACAAAAACATGGATTAGCCCTTTTGGATTATCTCAAAAAAGAGTTAAAAGGTAGTGAGAGTCATTTTGATACTGAGCCTAGTGATGAATGGTCGGTTGTAGATTTAGGTGATATTTTGATACACATTATGACACCTGAATATCGTGCAAAGTACAATATTGAAGAGTTTTTAACCCAAAGAAGTCAACAAAATTAGACTTATTATTAAATTTTTGTTACTTAAGTTAATATAAATAATTTTTTTAGATACTTTTATTCAATTTTAATTGACATTATGGTTTTTTTACTATAACATATGTCTAATTATACAAATAAAGGATTATCAAATGCTCGCCAGTAGAAAATATGCAGAACCAAAATTTATAAGCCCATTTGAAGCCGATGAAAAAGAAGAAAATGAAAAGATTACTAGACCTGAGCCTATAAATAAAGAGATAGAAATTGACCCAAAAAGGTACATCATGAGTAAAACCGATGCCAAAGGGGTCATTGAGTATGGCAACGAATACTTTGTAGAGATTAGTGGCTACAAAGAGAGTGAAATAGTTGGACAACCACACAATATCATAAGACATCCAGACATGCCTAAAATCATTTTTAAATTGATGTGGGATCGTTTGGAAAATAGAAAAAATATTTATGCGTTAGTTAAAAATCTTGCAAAAAGCGGAAGATACTATTGGGTTATGACTGATTTTGATATCAAAATAGATAAAGCAACAAATGAGACAATTGGCTATTTCGCATACAGACGCACTGCTCCAAAACAGGCTGTAAAACAGATCGAGAGACTATATGCTAAATTAGTTGAAATAGAAAAAGAGAGAGGTATGGCTGGAAGTGAAAAATACCTTATGGGTTTTTTAGAAGAGAGAGGACAAACTTATGATCAATATATCGATGAAATTACTAAAAATAATGGATTTATGAAACTTTGGTTTAAAGCTATGAAAAAATTCTTTTCAAGTACACCAAACCAAAGAGGTGGTTCGGCTTTAGTTTAAATTTTATTTTGCATAAACAGAGAAAGTATTTTAGTGCTAAGCTCAATTCTAGCTAAATAGCTCTCCTTGTTTGCTCTCTCTAAAACAGTATGATCACCATCTCCAAAAGGTCCAAATCCATCTAGTGTCACAACACCACAACTTGCAACATGATTAGCATCACTAACCCCTCCTCGTTGTTCTGTAGCTATACAAACACCTAAAAGAGTCTCGATTTTTTGTAAAAATTGTAACTGTTTTTCATTTGGTTGCATCACATCTCGTTGAATTCCTCCACTTAGTACAGCTTTAGTACCATTTACCGTACTATTTTTCACAATTTTTTCAAGCTCTTTTAAAATTCTATGTCTCTCATCTATACTTGTATATCTAAGCTCTAAGGTAAGTTTAGCATTTGGAGATATCGTATTTGCTCCTATGCCTCCTTCTATTTTGCCTACATTAACGGTGGTTCCAAGAGTTAAATTTGTTAGATTAGTCAAAGCAATCAATTTATAAGCCGCTTCTAAATTTGCGTTGATACCTTCTTGATACCCATTACCTGCGTGGGAAGCTTCCCCTTTTATATCTATAAAAAATGTCCCTACACCCTTTCGTCCAGTCACAACTTCTCCATTTATACCTGCTGCTTCATATACAAAACAGTAGTCATAATCTTTAGCCAAAGAGAGCGTTAACTCTTTTGAATCATCACTTCCAGTCTCTTCATCACTTACAAGTAACATATCAATATTTTTAATCTCTTTAAACTCTTTATGGATATTTCTAAGTGCTTGGAGTGCTACTAAATTTCCACCTTTCATATCACATACGCCAGGTCCATATAACCACTGCTCATCTTCACTAAAGTCCTCAAAACTATTTGGAGGAAATACTGTATCAAGATGCCCCAAAAGTAATATTTTTTTTCCTTTTTTCTGAGAAGATTTGAAAAATAGATGATTTCCTATCTTTTTTCGCTCGTAAATAATACACTTAAAACCAAGTAGTTGCATCCATTTTGCAAAAATTTTTCCATTTTCATCAATACCTAATTTATTTTTTGTATATGAATTTATCTCTATTAAGCTCTTTAACTCAGAAAAACCATAATTATATTCCATAACTTGTACCTCTATTAAATTTAAAATATTATATAATAAAATATTATATTTTAAGGATAAATCATGTCAAACTATAAAATCGGTATGTGGATGTATCAAAATGGTGGCGGTGATAAAATTCAAAATCAAATGATAGACATGTTACTTGAGAGAGATATTGAGACTATAACCAATCTCAATCTTCGTTACGGTATAGCCAAAAATGACTCTATCCTCTGTAATAATACAAAAATGGAAGAACTTGATCTATTTTTCTCATACAATGCAGGAGAACAAACCCAATACCAACTCTATCTTTATGAAACATTAAATCGTTTTATTCCTATCATCAATAATTACTACTCTTTTGCCCTCACAGAAGATAAATTTAGAACTTCTCATCTTTTAAGACGAAATGGTATTTTAACTCCCGAATTTAAACTATGCCATAGAAATGATATGGCTGAACTTAAGACTATTTTAAACGAACTTGGTGGAAAAATTATCTATAAGCCAGTTGATGGTTGGGGTGGCATGGGGCTTGTTAAGATTGAAAATGAAGCAACGCTTGATATGCTTATACCTTTTTTAAATCAAATTGATACTAGATGTCTATATTTTGAAAAATTTATACCATATGATAACAGTGATTTTCGTATCGATATAGTTGATGGGGAATTTATCTCATGTTATGGAAGAAAAGCACCAAAAGATGATTGGAAAACCAACATTACCAGCGGTGGTAGTATCATCTTAAGAGAGCCAAATGATAGGCTTATAGAAGTTGCTAAAAAAGCAGCTTCTATTACAGGGCTAGAGATAGCAGGAGTGGATCTCATATATGATCAAGAGAGGGAGGATTATGTTGTGCTTGAGGTTAATGGTATACCTGCTTTTGCGACTCCAGAACAAGAAAAATTAGGTCTCTCATTTAATGCTAAAAAGATTAAAATAATTGTCGATTTAATAGAAAGAAAAATAAAAGGCAAACGAAATGGGCAAAAAGAAGCACAAAAAACTACCAAAAATAGGGCTGTTATATCTTGATTATGTATTGAGATTTTTTGATAAATCAAACTTTAAGGGATGGCCGGAAAAAATCGAGACTGTAACTTATCACTGGAAAAATGATAAAGATCGTTTTATCAAAGAGATCAAACGAAAAAAGATAGATATTTTAATCGGAAATATTCCTGCCACCGCTTATGAAACATTTAGAGAAATTGCAAGAGCACTTCCAAATGTAGAGTTTATACCATCTCTTGATACACAATTTTCTAATAAATCAAAAGAGAATGTTACCCGTTTTTGTTGGAAATATAAGATTCCAGTGCCTAAAACATATATCTATTATGACCGAGCAAAAGGTTATGAGTTTATTAAAAAAACAAAATACCCAAAAATAGTTAAAAAGAGTTATGGTCCATCAAATTATGGTGGATATTTTGTTCACAAAGTTGATTCGACTAAAGAGGCAAAAACTCTATTTGATACCAAAAAATATCATCCAATGTATATACAAGACTTTGTACCTATGTCCGCTGATGTGCGTGTAATGCTTATAGGACATAAACCAGTATGTGCATTTTGGAGAAGACCACCCGAGGGTGAGTGGCTAACTAACACTAGTCAAGGTGGAAGTATGGATTATAAAGATGTCCCAGTTGAATTACTAGAGCTTGCTGTAAAAGTAAGCAAAGCGGCAAATGCAGAGTATTGGGCATGTGATATTGCCGTTGGAAAAGATGGAAAGTATAGAATTTTAGAGTGTGCTACGGCGTTTGCTGCATTTCCGTATATCAGAGATTGGATTGGGCAGTACTTGATGTGGAAAATAAGTAATGGAAGATTTAGAAAACCTAATATTCCTCTTTATAACTGGGAGGAGCTTAGCAAAATCGACAGTTCACTTTTAAGGACTATGAGAAATATAACCTTTGGCACATACACTCCAAGTTTTGATGGTGAGTATTTTATGAATAAAAGAGTTGCGACACAAAAAGAAAAAACTCTTTTTGAGATAGATGAAAAATTTCCAATACAAGATACAAAAACTAGAAAAAAAGAGGAGTGGCCTAGTGAAAAATACAATTTCCAAGACAAATACGCTCTTAAAAATATCAAAAGCATGAAAGTTGCAAATGATAAAATTTTAAAAGACGGCGATGAATCTTCACTAAATATTCAAGATATTAGTGATGAGGATATATTCTCTTTTTTATGCACTGCTACAAAAGGTTTTGGAAAGAAAAAAGCACGCTTTGCACTTGAAACTGTCGGCAAAGAAAAAATAGTACAGATACTTGAAAGTAATTCAAAAGAGCTATTGGACATTGACGGTATCAATAAGAAAATTATGAAAAAGATGTTTGATAAATGGATGACTTTTAAACTAATACTAAAAGGTTTGCCACCAAGTAGCTAAAAAAATTAATTATTTTTATAAACTATTTTTGCTATGCTTTGGCTATTTTACTTTGAGGGTATGGCGATGGTTAAAATAAAATCTATTGTAATTGTATTAATAGGCTTGATGTTTTTTAGTGTAACTTCTCTCAGTGCTATAGAGATTACAAATAAAAAAATATCAAGAGTTGTCGGAGGAGATGAAGTTACAAATCCAAATAGTTGGCCATGGATGGTTGCTCTTATTGATTCAAGAGCAACTTCAAACTATGATGGACAATTTTGTGGTGGCTCATTGATAGATTCAAAATGGATAGTTACAGCAGCACACTGTCTGTTTGATGGTAATGGCAATAAATTAAACCCTTCTATCATCAATGTTCTTTTGGGAACACATGATTTGACTGATGGTGGAATCCGTATGGGTATAAATCGATATATAATTCATCCAGATTATAATCCATCAAGAAATAGCTCAGAGCTTGGTTCTGATATAGCACTTATAGAGTTGAAACAATCTATTGATTTGCCAACGATAGAAATTGCAGAAGATAGTGAAGACTTAACAGGTAAGGATGTTTTTGCTTTGGGTTGGGGATACCAATACTTTACAAACGATAGATATGATGGCGCACCTGAAAAATTACAACAAGTATCTATACCAATCATCTCAAATCAAGAGTGTAATGATGCATATTCCACGTATGGTTTTAATATCACTGAAGATATGTTGTGTGCAGGTGTTAAAATATATAAAAATGGTTCGGTAGGTGATAGTGGTGGACCTTTAGTTATACAGGATGAACAAGGATGGAAACTTGTAGGTATCACAAACTGGGGTATGCCTCATCTTTTTGGGGTTTATACTAAAGTTTCAAATTTTCAAAATTTTTTATCAAACAGAGATACTCAAGAAGTTACAAAAGATACAAACTATTACATAGAAAGTTTTTACAACGATTATAAAAGTTATTTTGGTGAAAAATCAGGTAGCGTTTATACTTGTTATACAAATTGGAAATGCCAAGATCTTAGCTTTGGAAAAAAAATAGCAGTACACAAAGATACATACTATTTGATGTGGTTTTCCGGTTTGTATTGGTACGGTTATGGTAGTGGCTTAAATATTTACTCAGATTAATACACACATTATACACACTTTTTGGCTATAATATCATAAAGGATTTATCATGTGTATGCAACATCAAAGACCGGCAAAACCTCAAAAAGCTAGCTTTAGAACAAAAGATGATAGAAAAAGTGTAAAATTAGATAGATCCCTTATGGAGAGAGGTGATCCCGATTTTAAAGACTTAAGAGTTAAAAAAACTCCAAAAAAGAAAAAAAGCTTTTTTGAGAAGTTATTTTCCTAAAAATATGCTATAATCGCTTTCAAATTTTTTTACCTTTGGGAGCATCATGAAGCAGCAATATAGATCATATCAGGAAACAGTTGACTTCCTAAAAGAGTGCGTCAGACGTTATCCAAATATCATCACTTTGCAAAATATCGGCACAACTTGGGAAGGTAGAGAGATTATCTTAGCTACCATCTCACTCAATGTAGAACACGCTGATCTTAAACCTGCTCTTTTATTTACAGGAACCGTACACGCAAGAGAATGGATAGGGAATGAGCTTGGAGTGGATTTTGTCGATTATCTTCTTGAAAATCATCAATCTGATCCAAAAGTCACAGCAGCATTAACCAAAAATACACTCTATCTTGTCCCTTGTTTAAATCCAGACGGCTTTGAGTACTCACGAACACACTTCTCTTTTTGGCGTAAAAATAGAAGAGATAACAAAAATGGAACTTATGGAGTAGATCTTAACCGTAATTTTAGTGAAGGATACACTAAAGTTTCAGATACAAACTCAAATGTCTATAGTGGACCTGAACCTTTTTCAGAGCCTGAGACTAGAGCTATAAAAGAGTTTGTTGATACACATGACAACATTACTATCGCATTAGATTATCACTCTCAGGGAAATGTTTTCTTTCCAGCACACAATTTTAACCATGAATCAGAAATTGACGGGACTGATATGAATATATTGTGTGCAAATATGAATTATGAGATCAAAAAAGTAACTGGGCGTCAATACGGCATACATAGAGGCAAACCGCCTACAAAGCTTATAAGTGGAAGTGGAAGAGAATACTATTATTCAAAAGGGATTATTTCGGCTGTTGTAGAGGTTGGCACTAGAAATATACCTGATTATATGCAAAATATGAAAGAGAGTATAAAGGAAAATATACCGGCTCTTTTAGGAGCTCTTAAAGAGGCAAAAAGCTACTCTTTTCGTGCACCTAAAAGAGTCTCTAATTTTCATATCACAGCTTGTGACGATCAAAGTATCTCTATTGCTTGGGATTATGAACACGATGTTGAAAATATATTTTTTAAAATATATCGAAACACAAAAGAGAAACAAGCATGCAATGAAGCAAATCTTATAGCTACTACAAAAAATAGGCACTTTACAAATACTCAATTAAAAAGCAACACCATTTACTACTACTATATAAGAGCTGTTGATATGGTTAACAATATAGAATCTCCGTATGCACCAAAAACAAGAGCTAAAACAGCACTCACAGATGATGAATTTTCAAGAGTGATCTTTCCTACCTCCTCAAATATCGGGTATGTAGCTGAAAACACGGTAGAACAAAACAGAGAGCATTTTGGCGCAAACTCACTGTTTGTAGGAGTTAACGAATCTCGTGGAATTAGTTATGCTGTGATGTCTCTTTCTTTGGAAAATATCCCTGACAATGCCATCATACAGGAGGCAAATATCTCTTTATATCCTATGAACCGTGTCAATGCAAAAATAGAGAAATATGGTGAATGGTCACTCTCTTTTATTGATCAACAGAGTGTGAGTGAAATCACCGACTTTGAACAAATTCACAACGCACAAATCATAGGTACACTAGGAGAGAGTATCCGTTCTGAAAAACTAACACAAGGGATTTGGAGTCATTGGTATTTTAACGGACATGAGACAAAATTACTCCAGTCACAAATAAAAGATAAAAATGTTATCTTTAGACTACAAGGTCCTACAAAGCTTCCTATTGGTAGAGATTCACAAATGATGATGTTTGATATCGGATATGGAAAATTTGGCGGAGGAATACACTATCGTCCATCTTTAAATATCAAATACACAGTCCCACCTGTACAAATTGAGATAAAATCCCAAACTCTAAGCTCTATATCTAAAGGTTTGAGCAAACCAGATGTACTTACATGTGGATTTGACAAAGATGGATTAAAAATTTATGGATATATGGAGTTTGATCTAAGTACCCTTCCAGAACCAGATGAAACAGTGATAACCGATGCTTATTTGGAGTTGTGTAACAAGAAAAAACCTAAAACCAAACTGGATATGCGTTATAATATAGAATTTATAGATGTAGATAATCATACATATGAAGATATAAAAACTCGTGATAGGATAGAATTTATAGGTTATGAAGTGAGCAAAAGTGATCTTATAAAAAATTCTAAACATCATTTCTTGTTTGATAGTTTTAGCAGAGCTGAGCTTGAAGAACGCCACAAAAATAACAAACTTGTCTCTTTTATAGTCAAAGCTTACTCTCCATCACAGGCAAAAAATCATTTGATAGATTGGTATGAAAAAGGAGATGATGAAGAAGTAAAACTAATCATCCAATACATAAAACGAAGAAAATATGGTGTTGATAAAGTTAGCAATGTCAAAACATCGGTCGAAAAAGGGATGCTAAAAATATCTTGGGACAACCCAAAAAATGAAGCACATGTCGGTACTTTTGTAGTAAGAAACCGTTTTCATCCTCCACAAAACCCATATGATGGCGTCAAAATTTACGCTGGAAAAGATAATTATACTTATGACAATTATGGTTCTGTTAAGGTAGATAAATACTATGGCTTATTTACTTATGATGATGTACCAAACTACGGTGAGGCGACTATCATAGAGTATCAAGGATAGTCGCCTCATGAATGAGATAGAAGCCATACGAGAGCTGTTTATAAAAAATTATGATGAAGCTGAAACTGAACTAACATATAAAAACCTTTATGAGCTTTTGGTCTCTGTCATATTAAGTGCGCAATGTACAGATAAGAGGGTAAATATCATAACTCCTGCACTGTTTAAAAAGTATCCATCTCCCGCATATCTCGCACTTGCTGATCTCATAGAGATAAAAGAGCTTATCAAAAGTTGCTCTTTTTTTAATAACAAAGCCAAAAACCTTATCAAAATGGCAACATCTGTTATGACTAATTTTGGTGGTGAAATTCCATTAGATGCAAAATCTCTTATATCATTAGCAGGAGTTGGTCAAAAGACAGCAAATGTTGTCATGATTGAGTATACAAAGGCAAATCTTATGGCAGTTGATACTCATGTGTTTCGTGTATCTCATAGACTTGGTCTTAGTAATGCAAAAACTGCTATCAAAACAGAAGAACAACTTGTCAAAAAATTTAAAACAGATCTTCATACACTCCACCAAGCGATGGTACTATTTGGAAGATATATCTGCAAATCTAAAAAACCGTTGTGTGATAGTGAATGTTTTTTGGTAGAGTTTTGTAAAAGCAAAGAGGCTTTTAAGCCAGGTTAATTTATCTCATTTAAGTTATATTTTATATATCCTGATTTTCCTGTGATATTAACACCGTTTAAAAAATAGGTATCGTTATGTTCGTTCTCATTTATCAGAGTAAATCCCAAATCTTTAGCAATCATTTTTCCTATTTGATAATGACTTACTTTCTGTTCTTTCATATTTAGTGATCTGTTTTGGTAAATTATAAAAGGTACTTTAGCAACCTCAATATCTAACTCCGAATGTCCATATTTAAACTTATCATCTTTATACCCTAACCGTTCACCATGATCGGAAGTAAAATAGATTTTAAAATTCTCTCCTGTATTATCTAAAGCTTTAAACATTCTACTTAGTATGTCATCTACATACATAACAGATTCATTGTAGGTATTTACTTTATAGTTATGATATTCTTGATTTTTATAATCTGCTTTTTTAAAATTTTGCGGTGTATAATTTTCATATGGTGAGTGGTTTGCTCTTAGGTGTAAAACTACAAAGTTTTTTTTACTAAAATCTATATTTTTTAAACTCTCTACAAGAACATCATCAAAAACAGGCTCTTGCCAATCTTTTTTCACTTTTATCATATCAGCAAACTTTGTAACAGAAGCTATACTCATGCCCTCTTCTTGGGTTGAAAGCCAATATGTTTTATAACCATTATCTTTTGCTAATTTTAGTAAATTACTCTGTTCTTTATAGATAACTTGCATATTTTGTGGTTCTCTTTTTATGTTAAAAAAAGTACTTATCGCTACAGGTGTATTGATACCTGCACTTATAGCTTTTGTGGCAAAAAAATTACCACTCTCTTTTAATTTATCTAAATTTGGAGTATTTGATCTTTCATAACCATATAGATGCATCCTTTTGTAACTCAAACTCTCACCCAAAATCAATATGATGTTTCGTTTTGAGTTACCTACTTTTTCGATTTTATATGGTTTAAACTTTCTATTTTCGTCATTTTTAAAAAGAGTATTTGCACTCAATGAGGTAGAGTATAACATGTTTATATATGAAAAATTTAGTGGGTTTGATATAAAAATATAAGGTCTATTACCTATGATAATCGGCAACAAAAATAGTAAAAATAAAAAAACATAATTCATCTTTTTTGACTCTTTTAAGTTCATCTTCTTTATCATAATTATCAAAAAAGAGATCAAAAGCAGATAACTTATAAAAATAACTACCAAAACAGTAAATATAGAGGAGAGCGAACCTACAATATCTTTATACTCTGTAAATATCAATTGCAAATGATAAAACTGGATATAACTTCTAAAAAATGCAAAATATCCGATTGCCGTCAAACCCATAAGTATAAAAAGTGATGTAAAAACAACTCTCAATTTACGGGTCAAAAAAGAAATTATAAGAGTTAACAACAGTGTAGTTGAAATTTGATTTAATGTGAATTTTGTCGAATAGATATAAAAATTAGTATAAAACAGATTTGCAACTAAATCTAAAGAGATAAGAATAAATGTTAAAATAATTGCATAAAATAGATGGTTTTTATACTTATACATTATTATTCATTTTGTTGTACTTCGATCTTTTCTGCTTCACTGCGACGAAGTGCTATCATTGTGTTACCTACTCTAACCTCTATTGTATTTCCACCTAAAGAGAGCGCTTTAACCTTAAATTGTACCCCTTTATAAATCCCAAAAGATGCGAGTCTTTTTTTGAGATTTTTCTCGGCATATATCTTTACTATAATGCCAGAATCACCTTTTTTAAGCTCACTTAAATTCATAATAATCCTTTAGTAATATTATACGCTATAAAACTAAGTATCCAAGCAGTTGCTGTAGTAAATACAAATAGATACCCAAGATATTTCCACCCTCCTGCCTCTTTGACAAACACCATAGATGCAGCTAAACAAGGTAGATAAATCATGATAAAAACGATAAATGAAACAGCCGATGCAAATGGGATATTTTCTCTTATCTGTTCCACCAATCCACTATCTGTTTCAGTAGCCTCATCGCCAAGTGCATAAAGCACCCCAAGTGTAGAGACAACAACCTCTTTTGCCGCAAGTCCAGTCTGAATCGCTACAGTCATCTTCCAGTCAAAACCAAGAGGCTCAAAGAGTGGCTGTGTAGCTTTCCCAACCATACCAAGATAACTATTTTCTAAAAGTTTTAGACTCTTCTCATTTTCTAAAGCACTCTTGATCTCTTCATTCGATGCAATTTCTATCTTGGCATCAAACTGCTCTTGTATCTCATGATTTTTAGGATAATTACTAGCAAACCAGATAAGCACCGAAGCTGCTAATATATATGTACCCGCCTTTTTCAGATACATCCAAGCTTTACTCCAAACAGTATGCCAAATCAATTTAAAAGATGGTAGACGATACTTTGGCATCTCCATGACAAATGGCTCATCTTCATTTTTAAAAACTACTACATTTAACACTTTTGCTGCTAAAAGCCCTAAAAGTGCACCTGAAATGTAAATCAAAAAGAGTATATTTCCAGCGCTCTCTTTGGCAAAAAAAGCTCCAGCAAAAAGCACATAGATAGGAAGCCTAGCCCCACAACTCATAAACCCAATGATAAAAAGCGTAAGCAATCTATCTTTCTCGTTTTTAAGAGTCCTAGCTGCCATATATGCAGGAACAGAACAGCCAAATCCTGTCACAAGCGGTATAAAGCTCTTTCCATGTAACCCAAACTTATGAAAAAACCCATCAAGCAAAAATGCTACACGACTCATGTAACCCGTTGTCTCTAAAAGTGCAATTCCAAAAAACAAAATCACAATATTTGGCAAAAACATAACAACTGCACCAACACCAGCAATAATGCCATCTGAGATAATCGAACCTACTTCACCATCACCAAATATCCCAATCGCACCCTCTCCAAGAGCTATAAAGAGCTTATCGATCAAATCCATCGGTATAGAACCTATCTCAAATGTCAATTGAAAAAGTCCCCACATAAAAAATAAAAAGATAGGCACGCCAAAAAATTTATGGATAAGTATTGAGTCGATTTTTTGTGTTAAATTCTCTTTTGCACCACTTTTTACACTCTGAACTTCTAGCGTTACACCTCTAGCAAATGATTGTCTCTCTTGTTCAAAAATCTCATCAAGATCTTTACTCTCATAATGAAGATAGATATGCTCTAATGCCGAACGGACAATAGGCAAAATCTCCATCCAAATTGGTTCGTCATGCATCTTTTTATACATTTTAGAATCTTCTTGAAGAAGTTTTATAGCTGTATCTTTATATGTTATATCGCATTTATATTTTTTTTCTTTTAAGAAGGTTGCGATTTTATCTATCTCTTCTTCGATTGTATCACTATAGACAACTTTAGAGTTACTTTTTGGCTGATTATAGACCTCTACAATCTTACTCTTTATCTCATCTATTCCGATAAGTTCAGAAGCACTAGTCTTAATACAAGCAACACCCAAAATAGCACTTAGCTGGGAAGCATCTATCAAAATTCCTTCTTTGTCAGCTTCATCACTCATGTTAAGTGCTACTACTACTCTTTTGCCAAGTTCTAAAAGTTGCATTGTCAAAAGCAGATTTCTCTCTAAATTTGTGGAGTCTATGACATTTACAATAACATCATAGTCATCATTTTGTAGAAAATTTTTGGTTACTCTCTCCTCTATTGTATATTCAGCCAATGAATAAGCACCAGGAAGGTCGATGATATGTATGTTATAATCCCTACAACTCTCTTCATCACAATACCTAAAATCAACCTCTGTTTTATCAACAGTCACACCACTAAAATTTCCAACTTTAAGCTTAGAGTTGCTTATCGCATTTATAAGCATACTTTTACCGACATTTGGTTGACCAGCTAGTACGACATTGATGTTATTCATGAAGTCCTTTCAAACAGAATATTATTTACGCTTGTCATAATTTATCAGTAGTGAGCTTAAATGCTTATTAATATTGAAAATCTTTATCAATATTAATAAGTTATATATTACATTTTTTCTTTTGCTTTAATACCCATCAAGCTAAGCCCAACCCGAATAGATGTGGCTACCATTGCAGAGAGTTTTAAAAGTTGATCTTCATTTGCACTACCTACTATCTTATGTTTATTGTAAAACTGATGATAAGAGGCAGCTAAATCTCTAAGATATTGAGTTAATTTTTGAAGTTGTCTTGACTCAAAAGCATCTTCTAAAACTTCAGGCAAGATAAGCGCGTAAAAGAGTATATTTTTTGAGTCTTGGTCTAAATCTCTGAACTTTACATCTATAACATCATCGATATTTTTACCACTTTTTACAAATATTTGGTTAATTCTTGCATGTGCATACTGTATATAATATATAGGATTTGAGCTATCTTGTTGTTTTAAAAGATCAACATCAAACTCTAAATGAGTATCACTCTTTTTTGTCAAAAACACAAACCGTAACGCATCACTCCCGATATCTTCTATCACATCACTCATAAGGATAAAGTTTCCAGCTCGTTTACTCATCTTGTATGGCTCGCCACCTTTTAAAAGTGCAACCATCTGAGATAAAATAACCTCTAATTTAGACTCATCATACCCCAAAAAATAAATTGCTGCTTTAACCCTAGCGATATACCCATGATGATCAGCTCCCCAAATATTTATATATCTATCATAACCTCTTTGAAATTTATCATCATGGTAGATTATATCTCCTGCTAAGTAAGTAGGTCTACCATCTTCTCTTACCACAACACGATCTTTTTCATCACTTCTTTGAGTTGATTTTAACCAAATTTTACCATCTTTTTCATAAACTGCGCTGTTAGATTTTAGTTTTTCATATGAGTTATCCCAAAATTCAAACAGCTCTTTTTCACTTGCAAAGTTTTCAAAACTAATGCCTGCCATTGCAAGGTTGGATCTGATAAGATCCATCATCTTATCTTTTCCCCACAAAGAGAGTTTAGAGATATTTTTCTCATCATCAAATATCTTTACACCAAACTCATCTTTTGCCTCATCACACAAATCATAGATATACTCACCACGATAATACTCATCTGGCCAATTAACATCTAAGCTAGTATATCTATCAACTCCTGCTAAAAAGATAGAAAGCCCAAGCATTTGAACCTGATTTCCAGCATCATTTATATAATACTCAGTTGTAATTTTATATCCTAAATGTCTACCAATTTTTACTAAAGTATCGCCAAACACAGCACCTCTGGCATGTCCTATATGCATAGGACCTGTTGGATTAGCACTGACATACTCTAGTAAAATAGTTTCATTTTTTTCACCTTTGGCAAAATTTAAGTTCTCTTTGATAGCTTCAGTTACTTTTGTATCTATAAAATCATCACTAAGCTTAAAATTAATATATCCTTTGATAGCCGTAGCACTGTGAAAAATTGCCTCATCACAAAATTTCAGACAAAGTTCATCTGCAATAATCATTGGTGATTTTTTTAGCAATTTTGCAAGTGAAAAGGCTAACGGTGTAGCATAATGTCCAAAAGAGAGATCTTTTGGTTTCTCTAGTATAAAGTCACCATCTATATGTTTTTGTATTGTATCTATAACGCTCTTTTTCAATTATCTTTTAACCTACACTTTTTTTGCATCTTCAGATTTGACAGCTTTAGCAACATCTTCTGCGTTCTCTTGTATCTTATCTTTTGAGTTTTCTACTATCTCATCATCATCTTTAACTGCTTTTTTAAAGTTTTTAATACCATTTCCAAGACCTTTTGCAAGTTCTGGTATCTTTTTTCCTCCAAACAGTAAAAGCACTACAAGTGCGATGATAATTAACTCCATTCCACTTGGCATACCCATCTTTATATCCTTTTTTTATCTGGATTATACCATTAAATGTTAATAATCACCAATTAGCTATAAAATGTTCTGTCTCTTTTGGGTTTAGTTTTAGCCTAGCTGTTTTGATTATACTTTTAAATTTATCAACGGCAGAGCTAAAATCATCATTTATTAAAAGGTAATCATACTCAGCTATTCTTGCCATCTCTTTTTTTGCATTGATAATTCGTCTATCTATAACCTCTTTTGTATCTGTAGCTCTAATTTCAAGTCGTTTTCTTAAAATATCTTGACTTGGTGTTGTTATAAAAAGAGCTGTCATGATAGAAGCGTATCTTTTTTTGACTATCTCATGCCCTTGGACATCGATATCAAATATTACCAATTTATTTTCACTCAAAGCTCTCTGTATAGGTTTTAAAGATGTTCCATAATAGTTACCGTGAACCTTTGCCCACTCCAAAAAGAGTCCCTCATCTATCTCTTTTTGAAACTGCTCTTGTGAAATATAGTGATAATTAATACCCTCTTTTTCACCCTCTCTAATCTCTCTTGTAGTTGTGGAGATTGAAAAGTATAAATCGTTATCTGTTTTTAGTATCTCATTTACAAGTGAACTTTTACCACATCCACTGGGACCTGAAAGAACTAAGATAGCACCACTCATACTTTTTTGCTATTAAAACTTAGCGTTACATTTACATCCATACCATCTAACGCCTCTTTAATCATCTCTGGCGTAATTGCCTTGGCTACTGCATCTTTGATCCACTGCTGTATATCATTTGACTCTACAACTGTCTCTTCACCCTCTGATACTATCTCTTGTGAAATAATCTCTTCAACTACATCACCTTCACCCTCATCTAACACACTTTTTAAATCTGCTTCGTTTAAATCTTCGATATCAGTCATTGTTGAAACTCCTTTTTGGGTATCCTCTAATTTATTATCATCAAGCACTTGTGAAGCCATTGCACCAAGTGCTACCGCACCTACTCCAATAGCTAATGCATCCGTATCTACCGGCTCTTTATCTAAAATTTGTTCATCATCTATAACTTGGTCTAAATCTTTCTCAATCTCTTCATCTATATCGTCAATACTGCCTATATCTTCATCCAATTGTGTTTCTATCGATTCTTCTATTTTAGGTGTATCAATTTCATCTAAAATATCTTCTTCTCTAAGTAACTCTTTAGATATCTCATCATCTAAAACACTCTCTTCACTCATCTCGTCAATTTCAGATACCATGCCTGCTAACTCCTGATGATTATTTTCAGGTTGCATCATAGATGCAGCAATTCCTGTGCTCATAATAGCTGAAGACTCTAACGATAGATCTAAATCATCAAGTGCATCTAAATCATCCAATAGTATCTCATCACTCTCTTCTTGAAGCTTATCATCTATCTCCAGATTCTCATCTAGGAGTAGCTCTTTCTCATCATCAAAATCTAAATCATCAATTTCAATATCTAAATTTTCATCAACATCTAAAGTAGCTTGTGCCTTCTTTTCTACAACTTGCTTTTTAATCAAATCAACAAAATCAGTCGGCAAAAATGGTTTTTCAATCACAAGATCAAAACCCTCTGGTGCTGAACCTTGTTTTGTTCCTATATAACCTAATTGATCAAAATTAAGCTTAGACTTTATCTGCTCATGTAACTCATTGCTATACTTGTCACTATCTATGAAGATAACATCATAAGAGTCTCCCAAAGTGTCTAAGGTTGTAACTTCTTCGAGGCTATAGCTATGTTTTTGGGAACTTAATTGCAATAGTCTTGAAACTATCTTATTATCATTTATAAGTAAAATTGAGGGCATCATCTTTCTCCAATATATTTTTAACCCAAATTTTAAAAATGAGGGTTTAAGAAATTTTCGCTAAATTAAACTCTCAAACTACAACAAGTGAAGTATAATGAGAAATAAATTCAGACTATTTTATCTAATAATAGTTTTTATTAGCCTAAGCGCACATGCTGTGCAGGTAAATAACTTTTATCTACTTCCAAAAGATGCAGATAAAGCATTAAAAGCTATCATAACAAGTATCGACCAATCAAAAAATTCCATTAAAATCTCAATATACAATTTTACAAATAAAAAAATAGCAAAAAGATTAAAAAATGCCGCAGCAAGAGGTGTAAAAATTGAAATTATTTTTGACCAACGATCTGCAAATAGCCAAAAAAAGATAAGTATGCTTTACTTTTTAGCTAAATACAAAAATATCACTGTTTATAAACTAAGAGGCAAACTATCAAAAAATAGAAAATACCACGGCATCATGCATCTAAAAACTGCTCTTTTTGATCATAAGAAGATAGTATTTGGTTCAGCAAATTGGAGTAAATCCGCTTTTAGTAAAAATTATGAGCTTATCTACATTCTTAAAGATTATGCAATAGCAAAAAAATTTAATCGCTTCTTTGAAGAGATGAAAAAAAAGAGCATTCGTTTTAGATAATAGACTTCTTGCAAAACTATATCTTAGAGGCAAATCCTCCCTTTGGTCTGAGCCTCACAATATAGTT
>CAYUSV010000022.1:0-22912 GCA_964447385.1 uncultured Campylobacterales bacterium
AAACATAGGAAACACAAAATCTTTTACAAACTCTTCTCTTAAATCAAGTATAAAGATATTTTCCTCTTTTATACCAAGATCTAGTGCTTTTTGTCGTGCTGGTTCTACCTCTTCACCCTGTCCTAAATCTGCTGTAAATGTAACCACTTCACAACTGTATTCATCTTGAAGCCATTTTAAAATGATACTTGTATCTAACCCTCCACTATATGCTAAAACTGCTTTTTTGATCTTTTTTTTCATTAATCTCTCTACCTTGTCATAAATTTATAGGATTTTATCTAAAAATCTATTTTATACCAAATCAATAAGCTATTTATTGTGAAAATTTAATCCCCATATTGTATGTAGAAAATGGTACAATGCGAGTTGGTTCTATCATAAAATTACACTCCCTTTTGATATTTGTTGCGTCAAAATTATAAATATCGCTAAACTCCATGATGACAATGCGATATACATTTTCATATTCCATATCTTGTGGAGTTAAAAATGAGGGCCAACAGCAGAAAAGTTTCTGTTTTATCTTATCTTTTAAGATATTTTCTCCCATGGCAGTATCTAAGCTTATAGTCTCTATGATGGTTTTGACAAACTCTCTATCTTGTTCAAAAGCCACTGTTCCTGAGTGTTCTGTGATAGTAGTTTTAGGGATTTTGCCAGTTACTGGCATAAGCGTTGCAAAATTATCACTCATCTGTTTAGTTGCATATCCTACTGATATCTTATGTGGGTCACATGGTAGAGGTATCATATCGGCGTCTTCAAAAGGGTTATTTGTATCTTGTATGATTATATCTCTAATTTGAGATAGTGTTATCCTAAAATTATCTTTAGCTTCAATCCGTCCAGCATTTTGAATAGGTTGAAATACAATACCTCTAATACATCTATATTTTCTTGAAAATTCTATAATTTCTGGTATCTCTGTCTCATTTAAGCCTTTTTTGATGACACATACAATGGTTGTTGATATGTTATATTTTTCTAATACTTCCAAAGCTTGTAGCCTAATTTGACTCATGTCAGTAGCTCTTATATCTTTGAGTGTTTGAGGTTTAAGTGAGTCAAATTGAAGATAAACCTCAAAACCTCTACCAAGTTTTTTCAACTCTTTAACAAACTCTTCATCTTTGGCTATTTTGATACCGTTTGTATTTAGCATAAGATGTCTAACTGGAGATTTTTTCAAAAACTGTAGTATCTCTAAAATTTGTGGATGAGTAGTTGGTTCTCCACCTGTTATTTGTATAAGAGCTGGTTCGCTCTCTGTTTTAAGTAGTGTTTTAAGCATTAGTTTTATATCGGTTAAACTTCTATGATTTCCAGCTCCTGGATAAGAAGAGTAGTAGCAGATATTGCATCTCATATTACATTCATCGGTAATATTAAAAAGAGCTAGACATGGATGGTTTTGATGTTGTGGACAAATACCACAATCATAGGGACATCCTTTTAAAACTTTTGTAAGTGACTTTTCTGGTAGGTCTGGTTTTTTGAGATACTCATCACATCTTTTAAAATAATTAAAATCAGATGAAATTTTCACCATTGATTCGCCACAATCAGGACAAAATTTACGAAGATACACAGAATTATTTTTTGAAACAATATGGGCATCTATGAGTTTATCTAAGTTGTTGCATTGGTGGCAAAAACTTTGTGTTGAATTTAAAAATAGGTCAAATTCTAAAGAGTAGTAAGCCATCTAGTTACTTTATTTTATCTTCAAGATTTTCAAGCAAAAAAAGTTTTTGGTTTTCTAACATCAAGTTATTATCAGCATCTAATCTCAAAGGTGTCGTTGGAGCTGTCTTGCCCATGTTTTGATCTGTTATTCTTATTTTGATAGGATCAGTTAATGTTGATAGTTTTGAGTTTATCTCAGGTTTTGCTTGATATCTGTATCCTGTTAAAAATATATTTGTTTGCAGATGAGGTTTAGTTGGGTTTTTATAAAAGACTTCGATATTTTGTTTGCCTGATTTTAAATTTTTAGCCCATTGGATTAACTCTTGTGAAGCACTGTTTATATCTATGGTAACATCAAAGTAGGCATCTATAATATCTCTGTTTTCATAAGAGATAAAATCTGAATTTGAATTTGTTGAGATATGAAAAGTAATAGGCTCAGTTTTGGATTCTTCAAGAAGATCAAAAAATAAATTTTTTGTTGCTGGGTCATAGATATCCCCTTGTCTAAGTATATAATGATAGTTTTCGCCTATAATTACAATTTTATCTTTTGTATTATTAAGATAAAAAGCCTCTAATTTATCTGTTAAAATTACAGGAGCTATAAATTTTCCACCAGACTCTTTAAATATACATCCAAATGACGCAAAAATAACTAAAATAATGCCAAATAGTATAAGAACTACCATTTTCATGATTTTTCCTTTAAAAAATATAATCCATATAAAATCATCAAAATTGCTACAAAATGAAATATATTTAATCCTAATATTAAATCTTTATATGGTTTCAAATATTCTAGCATAAATCTCTGTGAAGCATAATAGATAATAAAAATATAGAAGATTTTTTTCTCAAAAAAAGTGTGGTTTGTATAGTAAATTTTAATAGTATAAAGAAAAAATAGAGCCATCAAAAATGATTCATATAATTGTACAGGATGCCTTTTGATACCATCTCCAAAATCATATCCCAAAAAAAAATTAGTTTTTATACCATAAGTATAATCATCCAATCCTCCCATAAAACATCCAATTCTACCAATGATGATACCAATTACTAAAGAAGGTACAAAGTAAGCTCCGGTAGAAGCTTTGAGTTTGTAGTGATATTTGAATAATTCTACCGCTATTAAACCTCCAAACAAGGCTCCTATGATAGATTTGCTGAGGGTAAATTTGCCTAAAGAGTAATAACTATTTAAAGATCCTATACTCAAAGCTCCAACAATAAAACCAAATATAAGAGTGATATAGTATGCAAATGATAAGTTTTTAGGATATGTTTTTGTTGGAGATTTAAATAAAGTTATCGATAATAAGATAGCTACACCATAAGCTAAAAAATCAAATAATAGATGTTTAGGCATCAGCTATTGACATGATATGCGAAATGAATCGTCAAGCTTCAAAGGAAGTAGTAGTGTATTAAGCTTAAAAATTTTAGATTGTTGACACATCTTTTTTTTATCTTTAAAAACTTCTCTGTCGTATTCGATATGAAAAACTGCTTTATTTGCATCTGAAAATGGCTTCATTAAAGAGCACTCATCATAATATAAGCACTCTTCATTGATTGCAAAATCAAATAAATCAACTAACTCTTTGATTTGATTAATACCATTTTTTAACCCAATACTAAGACCTCTCTTATGAGCCTCTTTCGCTAAAATTTGGTTGTACTGTATCTGATCTTTTTTACTTAAATCAAAACCACTTTTTTGTGTATAGCCATTGATATTATCAGGATCAACTCCATCACATCCTTTTTGCTTCGCTAAATCCAATCTTTTGAGCATAATATTTTTTATATTTTGTGATCGGATATCTATCCAGTTCTCATCCCATCCATCCATTTTTTGTCCAATATCTTTAGTTTGAAAAAGTTTAGCATCTTCTCTCCAACTCTCAAAACTTCCAGCAGAAAAATAACAGATTACTTTTTTCTCTTTTTGATGTAAAAGATCAATTGTATCAGTTGAAGTATCAAATAGATCTATATCATATACATCTACATTATAATTGGTATTTATTTTACCACTTAGTTGGATTTGCCACAAGCTCTCTGGGGTTGGAATATACCAATTTGTTGATGAATTTTGTATACTGTTTTTACAACCGATATACCCCAGCATAAAAAAGAGTAGTAAAATAATTTTTGCCATAGTCTTTTATAGATATCCTTAAAAATATATTGTTATCTTATCAAAAAAATAATTATGAAACTGTGCTGAACTCAGGTTATTATTGAATAGATTTTTTGCAAAACTATATCTTAGAGGCAAATCCTCCCTTTGGTCTGAGCGTCACAATATAATTTTGCAAGAAATCTAATATATTTAATTTCTATTTTAAATATATTTTTTAAAGTGTAAAGATATTCAATTTTTTGCTAATTTAATAAAGCTTTATATATTTTTTCTATAATATAAAAATCAAATGGATTAGGTTGAAATTATGAGAATAGATAAGTTTATAAACTCTGTTAATATTACAAAAAGACGAACAATTGCCGAAGATATGTGCAAAAGCAAGGTTGTTTCCTTAAATGGTATAGTAGTAAAACCTGCAAAAGATGTAAAAGTTGGGGATATTATAGAGATTGCATACCTTGCAAAAACTGTGCGTTATGAAGTGTTGCAAATTCCCGTAACTAAGACTATACCAAAAAGTAAACAAGATGAATATGTTAAGGAGTTGGTGTGAATTATCAAGAGTCTATATCTGAATTTGAAAAACTCTTTAGAGGCAAGATGAGTGAAAATGAGGCAAAAAATTTTCTTGTAACACTTTATAAAAGAGGTGAAAATGCACAAGAGATAGCAGCAGCAGCTGAGGTTATGAGAGAACACTCTATAAAATTAGATATAAATGCATCTCTTAGAGATAAGCTCATCGATGTTGTAGGTACTGGGGGAGACAAAAGCGGTAGTTTTAATATCTCTAGCACAGTATCACTAATTTTAGCATCACTAGGGGCTATTGTAGCAAAACATGGCAATAGGGCGATTACTAGTAATTCTGGGTCTGCTGACATGTTAGAGGCTCTTGGTATAAATTTAAATTTAACTGCACAAAGTCAGATTAAGATGTTAAATGAGTGTGGATTTGCTTTTATGTTTGCAGTCAATCATCATCCTGCGATGAAATATATCATGCCAATTAGGAAATCGCTTCCGCATAGAACGATTTTTAATATATTAGGTCCACTTACAAATCCAGCAGGAGCTAAAAAATATCTTTTGGGTGTTTTTGATAAATCATATATTTCAAAAATGGCAGAAGCTTTAACTCTTCTTGGCACTAAAAAAGCATTTGTTGTAAGCTCAAATGATGGTATGGATGAAGTGAGCGTGAGTGATGTAACTCACTATGCAAAAATTAAAGATGGTGTGCATACTTTTGGGATGTTTGATCCACAAGAGTATGGAATAAAATTGGCTCCTTTTTCTGAGCTAAAAGGTGCCGATGCCAAAAAAAATGCTACTATAACTTTGGATATTATTAAAGGTTATGAAAAAGGTGCCAAAAGAGATATAGTTGTGGTAAATAGTGCTTTTGCATTGGTCGCAAATGGGAGTGCAAGAGATATACAAGATGGGTTAGAGATGGCAAAAGAGGCTATTGGCTCTAAAAAATGTGAAATTCACTTGAAAAAAATTATAGAAATTTCAAATAAGTTATAATTTATGATCAAATCCCTTAAAGAGTTAACTGATATATCTTGTGAAATTAAGAGGTTATTACCCAATGGTGGAATTATTTTACTTGTTGGTAATCTCGCTTGTGGGAAAACTACTTTGGTGAAAAATTTTGTTGAGTTTTTGGATTTAAATGATGAAGTTACATCTCCGACATTCTCTATTTTAAATATCTATAGTGACAAAGTTTACCATTATGATATATACAATGAGGGAAGTGCAAAATTTTTACAAAGTGGTCTTTTGGAAAATCTTGAACTTTTTGGTTATCATTTTATTGAGTGGGCTGATGAAGAGCTACAAAGGATTGTAAAAAATTTAGGGTTTAATGTGATAAAAATAAATATAAAACCCACAAACAATAAAAGAGAGTATAGGATAACAGATGTCACATAAATTAAAAGCTAAAAATCTCTCTAAAATTATTAAAAAGCATCAAATTATTCACGATTTTTCGTTGGAGGTTAGTAGTGGAGAGGTAGTTGGGTTATTAGGTCCCAATGGAGCTGGAAAAACGACAACATTTTACATGATTTGTGGTCTTATAGCACCGACAAGTGGAGATATATATCTGGATGATAAAGATATATCTAAGACTTCTTTACACAAACGAGCACAGATGGGTATAGGATATCTGCCACAAGAGTCTAGTATATTTAAGGAGCTTACAGTTGAAGAAAATCTTCTACTTGCTGTAGAGATTGTGACAAATGATAAAAAAAAACAGCAACAAAAAGTAGATAAACTTTTAGATATATTAAATATCGAACCGATAAGAGATCGTTTGGGTATCTCACTAAGTGGTGGAGAGAGAAGACGATGTGAAATTGCTAGATCTTTAGCAATTGAGCCAAAATTTTTACTTTTGGATGAACCATTTGCTGGAGTTGATCCGTTGGCAGTTATGGATATACAAAAAATTGTAAAAGAGTTAAGAGAGTTAGATATAGGGGTACTTATCACAGACCACAATGTTAGGGAGACTCTATCAATTTGTGACAGGGCATATGTTATAAAGAGTGGTGAACTTTTAGATAAAGGTAGTAGTGAAGAGATTTTTAACAGCAAATTAGTACAAAAATATTATCTTGGGGAGAATTTTAGAAAATGAAAATAAGACACAATGTCGCAACAAAACAGAAATTATCAGGTACACTTCGTGGATGGCTACCAATACTCCAAGCTGATTTAGATTCACTTAAAGAGACTCTTGATATTGCTACAAAAGACAACCCTTTTATTGAGATAAAGTCAGGTAGTGAAGTCTCTTCTAACTCTAAAAAAGTAAAAAGTCAGAAAGTTATAAAAGATGGTGCTAAAAACTCTGTCTCAAATGAAATAGAAGCACTTAGTCAAAACACTACATCGCTTTATGATAAACTTTATGAGCAGATTGTGGCACCTCTTTTTCCAACTGGAAAATCGAAAAAAATTGCAAAATTAATTATAGACAATATCAATGATAATGGCTATTTTGATGCAGATATCGAGCTCTTAGCTACACAAATAGGTGAAGATGTAGGAACTATAGAGAGAGTGCGACAGAGATTTCAGTATCTTGAACCCAGTGGCGTAGGGGCGGTTGATCTTTTGGAATCTTTTTTGTTTCAGTTAAATGATTTTGATCTTGATGATGGTATTTATAAGTGTGCGGTTATGATGATAAAAGATTTTGAAAATTTACAAGATTATCAAGAAGAGAGATATTTTACAGATGCACTAAGAGTCATTAAAAAGTTTAAAAATCCTCCCGCTCTTTTTTATTTAAGAGAACAAGTTCAAATTATTCCTGATATCTTTATACATAATGGTGATGGGAAAATAGAAGTTAAGTTAAATGATGCTTATTATCCTGATATTGTTTTAGATCTTGGTGGAATTGATCAGAGATTTAATTTTGTTAAAGAGAAGATAAAAGATGCCACCTCATTAATTGATGCTTTGGAAATGCGAAAAGCTACATTGACTAAAGTTGCGCTTATGCTTGTTGAATATCAGTATGAGTTTTTTCAAGGCGGTGCGATTGCTCCTATGAAACTTGATGATTTAGCAGGTGAACTTGATCGCCATCACTCTACAATATCAAGGGCAGTCTCAAATAAATATCTCTCATGTGATAGGGGAGTATTTCCAATTAAGAGTTTTTTTGCAGTAGCTTTAGGTGATGATGGTGAAATCTCAAATAGTCAAATCAAATCTTTTATACAAGAGCTTATAAAAAATGAAGATCGCTCTAAGCCACTTAGCGACAACAAAATATTGGATAAAATTGAAGAAAAATTTAGTATCAAGCTTGGTAGGCGAACAGTTACCAAATATCGTTCACAACTTGGGATTTCAAGCTCAAGTGATCGCAAGAAATTATATAAATTTGTATAAGGAGCTTTTTTGATTGAAGCAGATAAGACAAAATATTATTTTTTTTACATCTCTGCATTTGTAATTATTATTGGTGGTTTGAAGATGGCAAGCCAAGCGATAGTAATACTTTTTTTGTCAATTTTTATATCTTCGGTACTTTCACCGCTACTTGCAAGATTACAAAAATACAGAGTACCAAAATTTTTAGCATATATTTTGATATTGGCGATGATTATTGGTATTATCCTTTTTATTGTTTATATTATAAATACTTCCCTTAAAGATTTTGGTAATAATCTCCCTTTTTATGAGATGAAACTTAAAAAAATGGTTGTTGATGGGCTATCATGGCTTAATGATTTTGGTTTTCAGATAGAGCCCAAATCTATCTTAGAAGATTTTAATTTTGGAGCACTATTTAATTTTACAGCAGCAACTGCCGGAAATATCGGTATCTTCTTATCAAAAATGTTACTTGTTTTTATTGGTGTTGCTTTTATCTTAGTAGAGTCTACCCACTTTGAAAAAAAGCTTGATATTATTTTTAAAAAAAACAAAGATGCACAGAAAAATTTTAGACTCTTTTCTCATAATATTCAAAAATATTTTAGTATCAAAACTCTAACTAGTCTTTTAACAGGTATTATGATTACTATAACTCTTATCTTTTTTGAAATAGACTATCCTGTTTTATGGGGTTTTTTGGGCTTTATGTTAAATTTTATCCCTGTTATTGGCTCTTTTATTGCTTCAATTCCGGCACTCATGTTGGCTGTAATTCATCATGATTTAGCTACTGTTGGTTGGCTTGCATTTGCTTATTTGATAATAAATAATCTTATTAGCAATGTGTTAGAGCCTAAATTTATGGGACAAGGTCTTGGGCTTTCGGCTGCGGTTATCTTTTTTTCACTTATTTTTTGGGGATGGGTTTTAGGACCTGCTGGAATGTTTTTGGCAGTGCCACTGACTATGACACTCAAAATTGCATTTGATTCTGGTGCTAAAACTCAATGGCTTGGAATACTCTTTTCAAATTTGAAAAATAGGAGAGAAAAAAAATATTAAAAAATTCGCTTTTTATGTCGATTTGTTTATAGATATCTGTAAATAAAGTGAGAGTTGAGTGAAAAAGATTGTTTTAGTCTGTAATACTTCATGGGGTATGATGATGTTCCGTGTAGGTTTGATGAAACGTCTTGTAAAAGAGGGACATCAAGTATATGTGCTAGCACCAAAAGATGATCATAGCGATAATATTGTAAAACTGGGTTGTCACTATATAGAAGTCATCATTGACAATAAGGGTTCAAATATATTTAAAGATCTTTTTTTACTTCATAGGTTATACAAACAGTATAAAAAGATTAAACCTGATCTTATTTTTCACTATACTATTAAGCCAAATATATATGGAACTTTGGCGGCTTATTTTACCGGCTTTAAATCAATTGCAGTTATCACGGGACTTGGATATACTTTTATAAATTATAATTCAACTGCAAAAATTGCAAAACTTCTTTATAAAATTTCTCTAAAAAAGAGTCAAAAAGTTTGGTTTATAAATTATGAAGATCGTAAAAAATTTATCAAAGATCGATTACTTTCAAGGGATTTAATGGAGATTTTACCAAGTGAAGGTGTTGATATGGTTAAATATGCACCTAGAGAAAAACGGGTTAATGATGATGTTTTTAGGTTTGTTTTAATAGCACGGCTTTTATGGGATAAAGGAGTTGGTGAATTAATAATTGCCACTGAGGAGATTAAGAAAAAATATAAAAATGTTGAAGTTCAATTTGTAGGTTTTGTTGATGTTGATAACCCACAAGCAATATCAAAAAAACAAGTTGATGAATGGATGTCTAAAGGCTTAATCAATTATTTGGGTTCTACAGATGATGTTCGAAATTTTATTGGTGATGCTGATTGTGTAGTTCTTCCTTCATATCGAGAGGGTATTAGTAAAATTCTTTTAGAAGCCGCTTCTATGGCAAAACCTATAATCGCGTCAAATGTTCCAGGATGTCGTGATATTGTAGAACAAGCTAGTAGTGGTTATCTATGTAGAGTTAAAGATCCTAAGGATTTAGAATTAAAGATGCAAAAGATGCTTACTCTTAGCAATGCAGAGCTTCGTCAAATGGGCAAAAGAGGTAGAGAACATATAAAACGAGAGTTTAATGAAGAGATAGTTATAAAAAAATATCTTAAGACGATAAAATTTTATACTTCTAAAGATAGACAGAAAAGGTTCACATTAAAAAAGGATTAAATTTATTTTGACGATTGTCGATTTTGCTTATTATTATATCAAAGGTAAAATATGCAGATCGAGTTTGAAGGCAATTCATATAGTTTAAAAAAAATTATAGTCGCACTCTTTAAATATAAGTGGATAAATCTACTTATTATACTTAGTACACTATGTTTAGGTTTTTTATACTATTATTTGGCTGAGCCTACATATGAGTCTACTGCAACAGTTGAAATCAGTGCAAATACACAAGAGAATAAATTAGATTTTTTTGGAAACATTATACCAAATTCACATGGTACCGAAACTGAAATTGATATCTTAAGCTCAGAATTTTTACTCTCAAAAACACTACACTCTATCGATAGAAGTGTTAACTATTATAAAACGGTAAATTTTAAAAAAATTGAACTTTACCAAGAGAGTCCTTTTAAATTAATTGATATAAATATTAAAGATCATAAAATATTTGGAAAAGTTTTTAATATTAAAAATATAGATAAACAGCAGTATGAGCTTAATATCCAAAATTCATTTTTGATAGATATATTTGAGGTATTACCCTCATGGGCTAAATTAGATATATTTAAACCATCTAAAAAAGAGATTTATAAATATGGAGAAGTTGTTGAATTTGCTGATTGTTCATTTGTGGTTGAGAAAAAAGATCTCTATCAAAGAGCTAAATATAGTTTTATATTAAATGAACAATCGAATATAATAGAAAAAATTAAAAAAAATCTAACTATCAAACCTGCCTCTTTTAAATCATCAGTTTTAAAAATAATATATAAAGATAATGTCTCAAAAAGAGCAAAAGAGTTTCTTAATACATATGTAGAGAACTATCTTCTTTATAGTAAAAGAAATTTGATAGAGACAGATGATAAGACACTAAATTTTATAAATGACCAGTTAGGGCTTATTAGTGGGAAATTGGGAGATTCAGAAGATTTACTTCAAAAATACAAAAAATCTCATAATATCTTGGATTTAAAAACTCAAAAAGTTAAGACGGTTGAACAGTTAAATGATTTTCAAAAACAGTTAAAGCATGCTCAAATTGAGTTAAATATGGTTAAAAAACTTTATCTTGATGCACAAGAGGGCAACTTTAATATAATTAGTTCAATCGCAACAAATTATCCTGTTTTAAATACCATGCTTGAAAATTTAGAAGATGCAAAGATGCAAAAAGAGAGAAAATTAGCACTCTTTACAGATAATCATCCAAATATAATAAGTCTATCAAGTGGAATTAGTAACCTAGAAGTTGCAATTTTAGGTATTTCAAAAGGTATTTTGGAAAAATCTAAAGAGCGAGTCTACTCACTAAAAAATGTAGTAAAAAGTTATACTAAGAAACTACAAGCCTTACCTGAAATCGAAAAAGAGTTAGTACAACATGAGCGTTTTTTTGAAGTAAATGATAAAGTTTATAACTACTTACTTCAAAAGCAATCTGAACTATCCATTGAGAAAGCATCAACTTCACTAAATAAAAAAGTTTTAGATTTTGCAAAAGAGCCAATTAAGGCATTGAGCCCAAAACGAAACCTAATATTAACAATTAGTGTTTTTTTAGGTCTTGTATTTGCACTGCTTCACTCATTTTTTCGTGTAAAATATGATACAAAAATAAAGGATCGTTATGATCTTTTTTCATTGACAGATGTTCCAATTTTTGGGATGATTCCCTTTGTGAAAAATACAAAAAAATATAATAGTGCTTATGTCTTAGATGAACCAAACTCTGTAACAAGCGAAGCATTTAGAAATGTGAAAAATAGTCTAGAGTATACAATTACGACAAAAAAATGTAAAGTCATTTTGGTTACATCAACAGTCCCAAATGAAGGAAAAACTACTGTTTCAGCAAACTTAGCGGCAATCCTTGGCATGGGTGAGAAAAAAAGTATAATACTTTCACTTGACCTTCGTCGTCCAGAACTTCACCATAAGTTTTTATTATCAAATAAAGTTGGTATGAGTGATGTACTCTCTGGCAAAATAGATATCGATAAAGTAACCTGGGAAAATGAAAATTTTAGCAATTTTAATATTGTAACCTCTGGAGCTATTCCTCCAAACCCAGCTGAACTTTTGGCATCGAGTCGCATGGGAGAGATCATAGAAAATTTGAGTCAATTGTATGATTATATTATATTAGATACTCCACCATTTGAGTATGTTAGTGACGCTTTAAGTTTGGTTAAATATGCAGATATTACACTATTTGTTGTAAAATCTGAATTTACTGATGAAAAAAATATCAGTGAAATTAATAAAATAGTAAAAAGATTAAATATAGAAAATGCAGGATTGATACTAAATTCTGTAAAAGCAAAACATTATGTAGAGAAAAAATTTGATTATAAATATATTTATCATGAAGCTTATTAGGAAAAATATGTGTGTGCGATAGTTGGATTTGTTGATTTTTCTAAAAAATCAACTTTAAGTGTTTTAAAAAAGATGACAGATATCATGCATCATCGAGGTCCAGATGATAGTGGCTATAAGTTTATAACTATAGATGATGCAAATATAGGGCTTGGACATCGTCGTCTCTCTATTTTGGATTTGAGTTCACACGGACATCAGCCGATGAGCTTTGAAGAGATTGAAATTGTTTATAATGGAGAAGTTTATAACTTTGCTGAGATTAAAATAGAATTAGAGACTTTTGGATATCTTTTTGATTCTCATACTGATACAGAAGTTATACTAAAAGCTTATCACAAATGGGGTCTTAAAGCTATTGATAAATTTAATGGCATGTTTGCTATCTCTATCTATGATCGTAAACTTAATAAACTTTTTTTAATTCGTGATAGAGCTGGAGTTAAACCACTCTATTGGTATCATGACAACGGTATACTGTTATATGCAAGTGAACTTAAAAGTTTTCATAAACATCCAAATTTTGAAAAAGAGATAGATATAGATGCTGTTGCACTTTTTTTGCAACTACAATATATCCCCGAACCACACTCTATTTTTAAAAACTGTTATAAATTAAGGGCTGGGCATATTTTAGAGGTTGATATTAAGACTCAAAAAACTAAGGAGATAGAGTATTGGAGTGTTGTTAAGTGTTATAACAAGCCAAAACTAAACATCAATGAAGATGAGGCAATAACTGAGTGTGAAAAACTTTTAAAATCAGCTTTTTCTTACCGTCTAGTATCTGATGTACCTGTTGGAATCTTTTTAAGCGGTGGATATGACAGCTCTGTTGTGACAGCACTTTTGCAATCACAACAAAGCGAAAAATTAAAAACTTTTACCATCGGTTTTTATGAAAAAGGTTTTGATGAAGCACCTTACGCTAAAAAAGTAGCAAAATATTTAGGCACAGAACACCGTGAATATTATTGCACTCAAAAAGATGCTTTAGATATCATCCCTAAACTCTCTTGTATCTATGATGAGCCATTTGGTGATGTTTCAGCAATTCCTACTACACTTGTTAGTCAATTAGCTAAAGAGGATGTCAGTGTATCACTTAGTGCTGATGGCGGAGATGAGCTCTTTGCAGGGTACGACAAATATACAAGAACACTAGAGTATTATAAAAATTTCTCTAAAGTTCCAAGTTTTTTAAAAACTCCTTTAACTACCATAATGGGAACAATTGATCCAAATAAAATTTTGTTTTTAAAAGATACTTTTAATTTTACAACCCGTTATGAGAAGATACGAAATATATTAAAAGCCAAACATGTTTTGGATGTGATGAAATATACCTCGTTATATTGTACTTTTAATGAAGCAAATAGACTTTTAAATAGCAATGCCAAGATTTTAGAGACAAATTTTGACAAAAGTGATCTTTTGACTAGTTCAAATGATGAGATAAATAGTATGCTTGCAATTGATTATAAAACTTATATGGTAGATGATGTTCTTACAAAAGTTGATAGAGCTACCATGAGTGTAGGGCTTGAGGGTAGAGAGCCTTTTTTGGATTATCGTATCATAGAATTTGTTGCAACTCTTCCTTCTGATTTAAAATATAAAAATGGTGTTAAAAAACATCTTTTAAAAGAGATTGCACACAAGTATTTACCAAAAGAGTTGATGGATAGACCCAAGATGGGATTTGGTGTACCTATACATGAGTGGTTTAAAGATGAGTTAAGAGAGTATTTTTTACATTATTTAAGTTATGAGAGGTTAGAGAAAGAGGGGATTTTTGATGCAAAAGAGGTTGTAAGGATTCGAGATAAGTATCTAGCAGGAGAAAAACAAGATATCTCAAATCTCTGGTCAATACTCATGTTTGAAATGTGGTATGAAAAATGGATGTAAGAAAAAAAAAGATTATATTTGTTATGCCATCATTGAGTGGAGGTGGAGCTGAGAGAGTTATGTTGAGCCTTGTTAAACATATAGATAAACAAAAATTTGAACCAATATTTGTTTTAATGAAAAAAGAGGGTAGATTTTTAAATTTATTACCAAAAGAGTTAAAAGTAATTAATTTAAATTCATCTAATGCTAGATATGCCATCTTTAAAATTGCAAAAGTTATAAGGGATATTAAGCCCGATATTGTATTTTCCACTCTTGGTCATTTAAATCTTTTAATCGCTGTTATAAAACCATTTTTTTCCAAAGAGATTAAATTTATATCAAGAGAGTCAAATACAGTAAGCTTAGAGAATAGACAAGAGAAATATCCAAAACTTTTTAATTGGCTCTATAGAAATGTTTATAATAATTTTGATCAAATCATCACTCAAAGTAAATACATGAGAGATGATTTGATCAAAAATTTTGGTATAAAAAAAGAGAAAATTTTTGTTATTTATAACCCCGTAGACATAGAAGAAATTGATAAAAAGAGCCAACAGACAGGTGAGTGTATCTTGCCAAAAGATAAAATTAATCTCATTGCAGTAGGACGATTAACCCCTCAAAAAGGGTTTGATATACTAATTGATGCCTTAAACTATTTAGATGATAGATTTTACTTGAGTATCTTTGGTGAAGGAGATGATAAATCTGTTTTACAAGAAAAAATAATTAGGCTGGGTTTAATTGATAAAATCACACTACATGGTTTTTCTAACAATCCTTATCCATTTATGAAAAATGGCAATCTTTTTATATTAAGCTCACGATATGAGGGACTTCCAAATGTAGTTTTAGAGGCAAATGCATGTGGATTAGCGTGTGTGGCGTTTGATACTCCAGGAGGTACAGCTGAGATAATCAAAGAGAATAAAACTGGAGTTTTAGTCAAAAAATTTGAAGCTCTATCTTTAGCTAATGCAATTAATACAGCAATAAAGAGTGATTTTGACTCTAAATATATAAAAAAATACTGTACCCAAAACTTTAATGTTTCTAAAATTGTACAAAAATATGAAGCTGTGTTTTTCAAAAAAGTTGGCAGTGATGATATTTAGTTACTGTTATATTGACTATACAAAAAGGGATTTTGAAAAATTAGGCACAAAAAAGATGGACTCTGATGAGTTTGAAATTATGCTCAAAACAAAATACGCGGATCTATATTTTTCTATAAATTGTGATCACTCTTCAATCAAACTTATAGAAGATTCGAATTTTATTCTTCTTTTAGTTGGTACTATTGAGTCACAAGATTTTAGTTTAAATACTCTTCTTTTAGAATTAAAAAGAGTTGGAATTAAAGAGACTTTAAAGATAGTTGAAGGTGTTTTTTCACTAATTGTATATGATAAAAATAGTGACAAACTCTATTTTAGTCGAGATCATCTTGGTATAGTTCCGGCGTATTATTATCAAAATGAAAACAGTGTTTTGTTTTCAAATAGGCTAAAGAGGTTTAAAGATTGCCAACTATTTAAAAGAAAAATAGACTTTGATACTTTGGGTCAATACCTACAACACGGATACATTCAACAACCTCATACGATTTTTAAAGATTGTTATAAAGTTAAATCGGCACATTTTATGATATTTGATTTAAAAAATAGAGATACAAAAGAGGTTAAGTATTGGGATTTAGTTGATTTTTATAACATGCCTAGAGTTACATTAAGTGAAGATGAAATTTTACAAAAATGTGAAGAGCTCTTAAAGTCTTCGATAAAATTAAAAGTAGGAGACTCTAAAAAAGTAGCTTCTTTTTTAAGTGGAGGAAATGATAGTAGCACTATCGTTGCAATTCTTAAACAAGAGCTTGATTTAAAACCTCATACATTTACAATGGGTTTTTATGATAAAAATATAGATGAAGCACCATTTGCAAAAAAGATTGCTGAACATTTGGATGTTAAACATACAGAATATTATTTTAATGCAGAGCATTTCAAAGAATTATTAAAACAGTTACCCTGTGTATATGATGAACCACTTGCAGATAAAGCAGCTTTACCTACCATTCTTATCACTCGCGTTGCTAGTTGTAATGGTGCAGAGATTATTTTTGGTGGTGAAGGAGGAGATGAAATCTTTGCTTCATCCAGTTTTTTAACAAAATTTAATCAATTAAATTTTATACCATATCCTATAAGATTTACTATCTCAAAATTGTTAGAACTCTTTCCACAAAGTGCTAAAAGTTTAAAATACTCAAAGATGCTTCAAGAGAGACATGTAGAAAATATACTTAAATATAAAGATACCACATTAACCTATGAAGGCGTAAAAAAATTACTTAAAGTCAAAACAAATGAATTAACTATGGATTTTAGCGATTTTTTAATCAACCCAGCTTCACACCATTTTGATAAAATCTTTCCTTTTATTTTGAAAAGTTATGTTAGTGACAATCTATTAAATAAGATATATTTTGCTGCAAATTCATATAATCTTGTACCAAAAGAGCCATATTTAGATAAAAAATTTGTAGAGTTTTTAGCACAAGTTGATTTTGATATAAAACATAAAGACAATACAAATAAATATATTTTAAAAAAAATTTTAAAAAAATATATTCCAGCTGGATTGATAAAAAGACCTAAAAAAGGTTTTTCTGTCCATATAGGAGATATGTTAAAAAATGAGTTAAGAGATGAACTTGATTACTATTTAAGTATCGATAGGATTGAGGCTGAGGGTATATTTGATCCTTATGAAGTTTTAAAATTAAAAAAACGTTTTTTAAAATCAAACTCCTACCAAGATGAACAAAATATTTGGAATATTTTAGTATTTGAACTTTGGTATGAGTATTGGTTTGACAAATAATTGTAATTTTTCTGATATAATCCAAAAAAAATTTTGGAGACTTTTTTGGCACTTTTAGATTTAATCTCACTTAGTAAAGCTTATGAAACATATAAAATTCTCCAAGAGGTAGACTTTTCAATTGCCAAGGGTGAGCGAATAGCGATTATTGGTAAAAATGGTGGAGGCAAATCTACTTTGATGAAGATTTGTCGTGGTGTTTTAGATTTTGATGATGGTAGGAGAGTTGTAAAAAACGGTATTAAAATCCAAATGTTAGATCAACAACCAACATTTAAAGAGAATCTTAGTGTCAAAGATGCAGTTGAGGCGGAGCTTGTGGAGTTAAAATCTGCAAAAGAGCGTTATGATAAATTAAGTTTAGAGCTTGGGGATGATTATGAAAATGAAGCACTGTTAGAAGAACATTCTAAAATAACATCTTTTTTAGACGCTCACAATGCTTGGAATTTAGATGATAAGATTGAGAGAATTCTCCAAGAGTTTAACCTAAAAGAGTATGAAGATAGACCGATAACACTTTTAAGTGGTGGTGAACAAAGAAGAGTAGCCCTTGCTGGGTTACTTCTTAAAAAGCCTGATATTTTACTGCTTGATGAGCCAACTAACCATCTTGATGTCTACATGGTTGAGTTTTTAGAGAAGATGCTTCTTTCTGGGAAGTTTACGCTTTTGTTTATCTCTCACGATAGGTATTTTCTTGATAATATTGCTACAAGGTCTATTGAGATAGAAGATGGGAAAATTCGATCGTTTAAGGGTGGATATAGTGACTATATAAAAGCAAAAGAGGAGCTTTTACTCTCTATGCAAAAATCCCACCAGACACTTATAAAACATTTAAAAGCAGAAGAGCAGTGGCTTAGTCGTGGTGTAAAAGCTAGACTAAAGAGAAATGAGGGGCGAAAACAGAGAGTATTGGCGATGCGAGAAGATGCCAAGAAAAACCCAGGCGTTATCAACAAAATGAGATTAGAGTTACAAAGAGAGCAGAAAAACTTTGATGATAGTAAAAATATCAACCGTAAAAAGATGTTGTTTGAGATTGAGAATATCTCAAAATCTTTGGGTGATAAACTCTTAATCAAAGATTTAACTATACGGATTTTACAAAAAGATAAAATTGCAATTGTAGGTAAAAATGGAAGTGGAAAATCTACTCTTTTAAAACTACTTCTAGCAGAGATGAGTCCTGATTGTGGGATTATAAAAAGTGGTGAGTTTAGTGTTGGTTATTTTGATCAACAAAGAGTGATGCTTGATGATGATAAAAATATAATTGAAACTTTTTGTCCAAATGGTGGTGATAGAGTAGATGTTCGCGGGAAAAACATGCATGTTTACGGATATCTTAAAGATTTTCTTTTTCCAAAAGAGTATCTCTCTAAAAAGATAGGAAATTTAAGCGGTGGCGAAAAAAACCGAGTTGCTTTGGCTCTTTTGTTTAGTAAAAATTATGACACTCTTATCTTAGATGAGCCGACAAATGATTTAGATATCAATACAATAAATATCTTAGAAGAGTATCTACAGAGCTTTGAAGGTGCGCTTATTTTTGTCTCTCATGATAGGTATTTTATAGATAAGATAGCTAAAAAGCTTTTGATTTTTAGAGGTGATGGAGAAATAGGGGAGAGTTATCAGAGTTATAGTGAGTATTTAGAGATTGAAAAAGAGTTAAAAGAGCTTGATAATTTTCAAGTTGAGAGTAAAAAAGACTACGCTGAGCCAAGAGTGAGAGATAGAACTTTAAAACTTAGCTATAAACAAAAATGTGATTATGAGAAATTACCAAAACTAATTGAAGATAAAGAGATGAAAATCAAAGAGTTAAATGAGTGTTTGCAAAACCCACAGTGTTATCAAAAAATTGGTTTAAAAGAGCTTAGTCAAGAGCTTTTAAAATTAGAGCAAGAGTATGAGGTAATGGTTGATCAATTTTTAGAGCTTGAAGAGAAAGTAGAAATGATAAACAATTTGGTATAATTGATAGAGATACACATAGGGAGAACTATAATTATGAAAGTATTATTGATAAAAGATGTAAAAAGTTTAGGAAAAATAGGTGAGATAAAAGAGGTCAAAGAGGGGTATGGTAGAAATTTTTTAATAGCAAGAGGATTTGCAAAACACGCTACTAACGAGGTTATAGAGCAGTGGAAAATAGACCAAGCAGATATAGCTAAAAAAGGTCAAGATGAGATAAAGAGATTAAAATCCATTGAAAAACAGTTAGGAGATATAAAACTCACAATCCATAAAAAACTAGGAGCTAATGGTTCACTTTATGGCGCTGTTACCAAAGAAGAGATTGCACATCAGTTGTTAGAACAATACAAAATAGAGATTGATAAAAAAAGTGTAGAGTTAGAAAAAAGTGCGATTAAGACAACTGGAAATTTTGATATATCTGTAAAGTTGGGTCACGGGATCCATGCAAAACTTAATCTTGAAATTGTAGGCGATTAAATGTTTCACGCTACTACTATACTCGCGGTAAAAGGTAAAAACAAGGCAGTAATTGGAGGAGATGGACAAGTTACCTTTGGCTCAGCCATCTTAAAAAGCAATGCAACAAAAATTAGAAAACTTCACAATGGTAAGATATTGGCGGGATTTGCTGGAAGTACTGCTGATGCTTTTAATCTCTTTGACATGTTTGAAGGTATTTTAGAGAAGAAAAAAGGTGATCTTTTAAAATCAGTTATTGATTTTTCCAAAGAGTGGAGAAAAGATAAATACATGAGACAGCTTGAAGCTATGATGATAGTGCTTGATACTGAACATATCTACATCTTAAGTGGCAATGGAGATGTTGTTGAGCCTGAAGATACAAAGATAGCAGCAATTGGAAGCGGTGGAAATTTTGCAATTTCAGCAGCAAGAGCGCTTGATAGATTTGCAGACTTAGATGAAGAGAAGTTAATCAAAGAGAGTTTACAAATTGCAAGTGAGCTTTGTATCTATACAAGTGATAACATAAAAACTTATACATTAACAAAAGAGGAAAAATAACCAAATGGATATGACACCAAAAGAGATAGTCGCTTATCTTGATAATTTTATTATTGGGCAATTTGATGCCAAAAAAGCTATTGGTATAGCTCTAAGAAACAGACATAGAAGAATGCAGTTAGATGATGCCATGCAAGAGGAAATTATGCCAAAAAATATCCTCATGATAGGTTCAACTGGTGTTGGAAAAACAGAGATCGCTAGACGGTTAGCCAAGATGATGAGTCTACCATTTGTAAAAGTTGAAGCAAGCAAATATACCGAAGTTGGTTTTGTAGGTCGTGATGTAGAGTCGATGGTTCGTGATCTTGTTGCCTCTTCTGTAAATTTAGTCAAAAGTGAACATAAAGAGAAAAATATCAGTGCGATTGATGCTTATGTACAAAAAAAGATTATTGAGAAACTTCTTCCACCACTTCCAAATGGGGCAAGTGAGCAGAAAAAAGAGGATTATAAAAAGAGCTTTGAGCGAATGAAAAAAAAGCTTATTGATGGGGAGCTAGACGATCTTAAAATCGAGATAGAGATATCAAAAGGGCTTGGAGAGATAAACGATGCGACAATGCCACCGGAGATGATAAAAGTGCAAGAGTCTTTTATGAAGATACTCAGTGCAAAGAGTGATAGTGTCAAAAAAGAGGTAAGTGTTAAAGAGGCAAAAGATGCTCTTAAGGCTGAGGCTAGTGAAAATCTTTTGGATTTTGAAGCGATTAAAGCTGAAGCGTTAGATCGTGCTAGAAATGGGGGTATTATATTTGTAGATGAGATCGATAAAGTAGCTGTTAGCTCCAAATCACAGAGCAGACAAGACCCTAGCAAAGAGGGAGTACAAAGAGATCTTTTGCCTATAGTTGAGGGTAGTGATGTAAACACAAAATATGGAGTCATCTCAACTAATCATATACTTTTTATTGCAGCAGGTGCGTTTCACCTAACAAAGCCTAGTGATCTTATTCCTGAACTTCAGGGTCGTTTTCCTCTTCGAGTAGAGTTAAGTTCGCTCTCTGAAGAGACGCTGTATAAAATCATGACTCAACCTAAAAATTCACTTTTAAAACAGTATCAGGCACTTTTATCCACTGAAGGTGTTGAGCTGATTTTTGAAGATGATGCGATAAAAGAGATGGCAAAAATCTCCCAAATGGCAAATGAGAAGATGGAAGATATAGGAGCAAGAAGACTTCATACAGTATTAGAGCGAGTAATTGAAGAGATCAGTTTTTTGGCAGATGAGAAAAAGGGTGAGAAGGTGATAGTCAATAAGGAATTAGTATCAAAAAAACTTGATACTATATCAAACGATGAAGACCTCTCAAGATATATTCTGTGAGTGAGAAAATTACAAAAGCTGGTTTTATTGCTGTTGTAGGTAGACCAAATGCCGGAAAGAGTTCGCTTTTAAACTTTTTTATAAATGAAAACATTACGATGGTTAGTCACAAAGCAAATGCAACTAGAAAACGCTCAGATGTGATTGTGATGCACAATGAAGATCAACTAGTTTTTATTGATACTCCAGGACTTCATGATAGAGAGCAACTTTTAAATCAGTACATGATGGAGGAGGCAATAAAAGCAATAGGAGATGCTGATTTGATTCTTTTTCTCTCTCCTGTGACTGATAATTTAGAACATTATGAGAAGTTTTTAGAGTTAAATAGTAAAAATACTCCTCATATTCTTCTTCTTACAAAAATAGATCAAGTATCTAAAGAGAGAGTATTTAAAAAAATTGGACAATTTGTAAAGTATCAAGATAAATATCTTGAATTAATTCCAACTTCAATTAAAAAAGGTACAGATATTCCTCATGTTTTAAGCACCATTGCAAAACATCTTCCAACTCATCCTTACTATTATGATTCTGAGATCTTAACCACACAAAAAATGAAAGATATTTACAGAGAATTGATTAGAGGTGCAATATTTGAAAAAACATCTAAAGAAATTCCATATTTTTCCGATGTAGTTATCGAAAGGGTTGAAGAGTCCGAAAATATTGAAAAAGTTTATGCTCAAATTGTTGTTGAGAGTAAGAGTCAAAAAGGTATCGTTATAGGTAATGATGGTCTTACTCTAAAGAGAATTGGCAAAATGGCTAGAGAGTCTATAGAGACTTTAAATGGTAAAAAAACTTTTTTGAAATTGTTTGTAGTTGTTAAAAAAGGTTGGAGTAAAGATAAAAAATCTTTAGCAGATCTTGGCTACAACTTTTAATCAAATCTTGATTTAAGACTCTTTAATAACCTTAATAACTATAATAAGGTTGGTCTTATGCTAAAAAAGAGCATTCTAAAACCAGGTAATAAAAACATTGTTACTGTTGATCCATATTCATTAACTTCTTATGAGTATGATAAAAATATCGTCTCTAAAGGTAATGTAAAAAGATTTGATCAAAAGAGTTTTTATAACTCATATGTACAGACTAAAGATATTATATCAAGTACGGTTGATATAGATAATGATGTAAGCAGTGAAGACCTTAAAGATGCCATAGAAATAAAAGCTTATGATGAATTGGGCTTAGAAAGTTCGAGAGAGTACTCAATTTTCTATTTTGAGTCTAATCATACTGACAGTGAATTTAAAGTATTTAATGTAATTGCTATTGATAAAGAGAGACTCAATGAGATTTTTGGTGAGTTAAAAGATATTAAATATATCGATTATATTACTGCTGCACCATTTTTGATGAA
>CAYUSV010000023.1:0-14687 GCA_964447385.1 uncultured Campylobacterales bacterium
TCACCCCTCTATGACTTACTGTTATGATGAAGTTTGATCTGGGATGGTTATAGTTACCTTTCTAAACACAATTTATGAAATTATCATTTTCTTTTGTAATATCTTTGTATTTGTTATGATATTTGTTACTATAAAAATATAAATTTACTTAAAGGAATATTTTAATGAATAAAGATAAATATATTATAACTATTATGATTCTTATATTTTTTATGAATGGTTGTAAAGACGAAGTTAAATCAAAATTAGAAAATATAACACCAGTAGTTCTACCTACAAATACAGGAAAACTAATCATTAGTGAAGTAATGGCAGTTAATGCACACACAAAAATGGATCCAGATTTTTTTGCATTTTCAGATTGGATTGAGTTACATAATCAAACAGATAACGATATTGATATAAGTAATTATCAACTCAGTGATAAATTAAATGAAGGAGTATGGACTATTCCATCAGGTACTACTATATCTTCGGGAGAATATTTGGTATTTTGGGCTGATGGTAAAGATAGTGTTCAAAATGGTTATCATACAAATTTTAAATTGAAAAGCAAAGGTGAAGCTATAGCTCTATTTAGTGCAAAAGGTGATCTTGTAGATGGATTTGAGTTTCCAAAACAAGAAGCTGATATATCATGTGCTTTAAAAGATGATAAAATAGTTTACATGTATCCTACACCAAAGGCAAAAAATGACATAGCTATAGATAACTTGTCTTTGACTCTCAAGCCTATATTTTCTGTAAATAGTGGTTTTTATATGCAACCACAAAATGTAACTTTAAGTACTGAAAATGGTGCTAAGATTTATTATACAACAAATGGTTCATTTCCCGATAAAAATTCGTCCATTTATAACGAACCTTTTAGCATAGATAATACAACGGTAATTCGTGCTCGTGCTATTGAAGATGGAAAATTGTTTAGTGCAGTTTCAACTCAAACTTATTTTATAAATGAAAATACGACACTTCCAATAATTTCAATTGCTATGGACGATAATTATCTTTTTGATGATAAGGTTGGAATTTATACTACAGGAACAAATGGTGCGCCTACGCCGGCATGTGCGGAAGGTCCTGCTGTAGCAAATTTTTATCAAAAATGGAAAAGACCTGCAAATATTGAATATTTTGATACAAACAAGGAGTTGGGCTTCTCTTTAGAATTGGATATCAAAATAAGTGGAAGTTGTTCTAGAGTTTTACCACAAAAATCACTTTCAGTAAAAGCAGATTCAAAATATGGGAAAAAATCAATAGATTATGAATTGTTTCCAAATAAAGATATTAGTGAATTTAAAGGTTTTAAGATTAAAAGTGCTGGTCAAGATTGGTATACTACGATGATAAGGGATGCTTTTATGCAACAAGTGATTAAAGATAGTATGGATGTTGATTATCAAGATTATAGACCAGCTATTGTTTTTATAAATGGAAAATATTGGGGAATACACAATATCAGAGAAAAGAAAAATGAGGATTTTTTAGCTGAAAATCATTCTGATGTTGACAATAATAACAAGATAGATATTTTACAAGATAACATGGGATCTGAGAAAGGAAGTAGTTTGAATTATGAGGAGATGATATCATACATAGAGGAGCAAGGAGTGGTTAATAATGATAACTACAGTGAAGTTGCTACTAAAATGGATATTGAAAATTATATAGATTATATAATTGCTCAGACATATTTTGCTAATGTTGATTGGCCTTATACAAATGTTAGATATTGGAGAGAACGAAAAGATAATTCAAAATGGCGATGGATTCTGGAGGATTTGGATCTAGGTTTAGGACAATGGAATCAGCCAATAGAGATAAATATGTTCTCTCTTATTACTGAAACAGAGAACTTGGTCTATCAAAATCCGCTTTGGTCAACTTTTTTATTTCGGTCACTGCTTGAAAATATTAATTTTAAAAATCGATTTAAAGAAAAGTATTTTACTTATTTAGATAGTACATTTAAAACAGATCGGGTGTTAAGTATCTTAGATAATTTAACCCAAGCCATAAGATCGGAGATACCAAGACACTCTGCTAAATGGGGAGATACCGATACCAGAACATTTAAAGATCTTGCTCAGTGGGAGATCAATGTTGAATATTTAAAAGATGTAATAAAAACAAGAAATAGTACAGTTAGAAATGAACTTATACTTTTTTAGTTCCGGACTGCTAAGTAGCAGTCCGGAACTAATTTAATATTGTTTCCTAAATTTTTGAAATATCTATAACAGTAGTTGTTCCATTTGAAAGT
Source organism: uncultured Campylobacterales bacterium (assembly GCA_964447385.1). Classification (GTDB taxonomy): domain Bacteria; phylum Campylobacterota; class Campylobacteria; order Campylobacterales; family QNZT01; genus SZUA-1433. The sequence continues at coordinate 2,267 of CAYUSV010000023.1, forward strand.
GATATAAATAGTCTATTTGAACTCTCTCTTAACTCAATTTTAATAGGTTCAGATGATAAAGAAATACTTTTTTTAACTATTACATTGGCTGGATCTGTAACATCAAAAATATCCAAAGATAATTTGTTTTTACTTATGGTGTATGCTATCTTATCATCTGCAGAAAGTTCAATATCAAATATTTTAGGATTTCCAAATGTTCCTACAATATCATATTGACCGTAGTTTGTATGAGCTTTAACTATACCAAGATTTGTAAAAACTACATTCTTTTGTAAAACATAACCAACATTTTCTATAAATTCAAAACGATTATTTTTTGCCATAGTTTGTAATGGTATATTGCCATCAAAAGTTAGGATTTCATTCTCTATATGTAAAAGAAATATTTTTTGACCATCTTCCACTGTTACGCTAGAAATTGCACCAAATCTTTTACGATAGTTTTTTTTTGAAATACCGGTAATAGTACCCTCTACTTCTACTTTTTCATAGTCATCTCGTATATATAGCCAAGCGTCTTTATCGTTGTATCCCTTCCTATATTCAACACTTGTATGTGACAATATATTATCGGATCCAACAGTATAAATATCATTATCAAGTATTTTAAAATAATTTAATTTTCCATATTTTAATGAGTCCATCATGTTGATCTCTGCATTTTTGATATTGCTAACATCAAAAATATCAATAAAATATTCATTTGAGGTTTGATCAACACCGTAAAGATATATAAGGTTATTATCATAAGAAGTTTCAGTTTGTATAACATGAAAGTTTGTTTTTGGTAAGTATGATAATAAAAGAGTTTTATTTTTTAAATCACTAATGTCATAGGCATTAAGGTCATTTGCATAAAGAATAGTACCATTTGCCGATACTACACCTGTTAAATCTAATGTTGATATAATCGGATTATTATTAGAGTTTTCTATATTAAGTTCAATTTCAACTGGGTGAAAACTTCCAATTTTAACCCAATTTTCATCAAAATACATGGGTGTGATTTTAATCGTACTTTGGTTAAATTTTATTGATTTTTTTAAAAATGTACTTGTTATTGAATAAGAGTATTTTTCATGTTCATAAGTGCTAATGCCATATGTACCCTTGTCAATCTCTTCCCATTTCCAACTACTCCCGGTTTCTCCTGTATATTTATAAACTCTATCATCTTCTAGTAAATATTCATATCCTCCACTAACATTACCTGAAGTAGTTATATATCCTGTATTGCTGTTATTGTCAATATCAAAATAATATTGTGTGTGTTCAACCCCTCTTTTAGGTCTCCAAGAGTTAAATTTTAAACTATTGTTATATTCAGTTAATTGAACAAGTGGAGTAGAACCCTGATAGTAAAAATCATTATTTTTTAAAAAATTATTGGAAATAATATAGTTTTTGTTTTCTGAATGGTTAATAGCGCTCCAATTTGCATCTATTTTAATGGCATATGTTGAAAATTTCTCACTAAGATCTACTAGTACATTTTTAGGTATTTTTGCGATGAGGTATGGTGTATGATAACGAGGTTCCATATCAGCTCCACGAATAATACCGTTTTTTACCCATTGTGAATGTTCAAATTTATACTTATATCGATCATAACTATTTTCATTGATTACTTTGCCAATATATTCATACTCTATAGTAGATTTCATTTCCCAATTCCAGTCATTGTCACCAGTACCGGTATACTTATATAATCTATTATCTTCAATTATATAATCAACACCATTTTCACCATAACCGGTTTGTCTGTTATTGTCTATATCTATACAAAATTGTGAATGTTTATCAATATTTTTATCATATTTATAAATTTTTAAAAAAATAGACTCATCATCATCTCTGATGTGATATTCTGATTTATCACTAAATTTACCTATAAAAACCTTCTGTGTTTTATAAGGTTGAATATTGTTATCTATTTTTGATAAGCTTTTCTCTTTATCCGTAGTTTCATTACCGCATCCATTTAACAAAAATGCACCAAGTGTAACGATCGAAAGTATTTTGACTGTTCTCATTTTATATTTTATCCTTAATGTAGCTAAAAAGAGGTAATTATAACACAACTTTTCAATATTAAAGTAAAATTTATTTTAATATTGAAATTACATTTTTAAAATTAACTATTTTATATATTACATTACAATTTTTGATCTAATCTCAATAAAAGCAAACTTTTGCTAACATCGTAAGACATGAGCACTCCTAATAACCAACAAATTTCACAACTTTAGTTTAAAATATAAGTAAAAGTTACCGTGACAGAGTCGGTTATATAAAAGAAAAAACAGATAATTAAAGATGTTGGTTCTTAGTAGTGTTTGTGATATTAACACAAAGAAAAAATATATGACTTTTGAAGATTTTAATTTAAAACCACAGTTGGCTAAGGCTATAAAAGATGCAGGGTTTAAAGAACCAAGCCCCATTCAAGCACAAGCAATTCCTATAGTTTTAGATGGAAAAGATATAGTAGCCCAAGCTCATACGGGAACAGGTAAAACAGCAGCATTTGGATTGCCGGTTTTAAACATGATGGAGTGTGATGGTAGCGTTGAAGCTGTTGTGATTGTTCCAACAAGAGAGTTAGCAACCCAAGTAAGTGATGAGATATTTCGTTTTGGTAAGTATTTAGGCATAAATACAGCCACAGTTTATGGTGGAAGCTCATACACTAGACAGATAAATCATATCAAAAAAGCGTCAGTTATTGTAGCAACACCTGGGCGATTTTTAGACCTTCTCTCAAACGGACAGATAAATATCTCTCCAAAGTTTGTAGTTTTGGATGAAGCTGATGAAATGCTTGATATGGGATTTTTAGATGATATCAAAGAGATATTTACCCATTTTGGCGGTACTCGTCAAACGCTTATGTTTTCAGCAACCATGCCAAAACCGATCAAAGAGTTGGCAAGCACTATCCTATATCGTCCAGAGTTTGTAACAATTACTAAGAAAAATAGTACAAATGAGAACATAAAACAGTACTATTATGTTGTAGATGAGAGAGAAAGAGATGATGCGCTTATAAGACTTATGGATTATAAAAACCCTGTAAAAAGTATTGTCTTTTGTCGTACCAAAAAAGAGGTTGATAGACTCTCAACTTTTTTACTATCACAAGGTCAAAGTGCCAAAGGTCTTCACGGTGATATGGAGCAAAGACAGAGAGAAGAGGTCATAAGAGCATTTAAAAAAGGCTCTCTTGAGACATTGATTGCTACCGATGTTGCAGCTAGAGGGCTTGATGTAAGTGATGTTAGTCATGTCTTTAACTACCATATACCATTTGATTCTGAGAGCTATGTTCATAGAATTGGACGAACAGGAAGAGCTGGAAAAGAAGGGTTGGCTATCTCAATTGTTACTCCACATGAGTTTAATTCACTCAAGAAAATTCAAAAAGATGTAGGAAGTAAATTAGAGTCAAAAGTGATTCCAACGATTCAAGATGTACAGATGAAAAACAAAGATACTTTGATAGAAGATATAAAAAAACAAGAGATTAGCGATATCGCTCGTCAACTTATAGAAGTTTTGAAAAAAGATTTTGTTGATGAAGATATTGCTCTTAAGATTGCAAGTATGATTTATAAAGCAAATGATATTCAAGGCTCAGATAGAATTGGAAAAAGTAGTGCGGAGGTTGGCAAACTTTTTGAGAGATTTGAAAAAGGTGGTAAAGATGGAGGTAGAAATAGTAGAGGTAGAAATAGAGGTTATAACAACCGTGGTCGTGGAGGAGCCAATCGAGATGGTGGCGGTGGTTCAAGGTCAAGACCAAGATCAAATAAAAATAGAAAAGATAGGGGATGATATATGGCTATAGAGAAGATTGAAAATAGTGATGATTTTAAGAAATTTGTCAAAAAAACTAAAGAGATAAAAGATTACAAAGAACCGATAGCTTTTGGAATCGCTAGAGTGGATAGAGGGCAAAAAAATAGTGAAAAAATTTTACAAGCAACTTATCCGATTATAAATTGGAATGAAAACTACGGTTCGGCTGCTGTTTTTATCGCCTCTCTTATTGATAGTGGGGTTGAAGTTGATTTTAGTGGTGATGAGTTTGTAGCGACAATTTCACATAAGTTTACTGCAAATGCTTTGGCTGCTTTTGCTCCATTTGTCAATGAAGCTGTTGGCAGTGAGCATAAAAATGTGCAAATTATAAAATACTTAAACGATCTGTTTACTTCAAAAACCGCAAATGAAGATGCATATAAAATAGTGTTCCTTTTTGCAGATAGTTCTCCACAAAGTGTTGAATCTGTATATCTAAAACTTTATGCTCTCTCAACCTCAAAAGCGCCATTAAGAGGCGTAAATTTAAATGGAGCATTTGGAATACTTGAAAATGTTGCATGGAGTGGTAATTTACCTATTGAGTTAGATTGGCTTAGGGAAAATGAGATATTTTTAAAGATAGATGGTGTCTATCCAGAGATAACCTCTGTAGATAAATTTCCAAGATATCTTCAGCATATCATACCGGCTGATAATACAAGAATTTTAGAGTCTTCAAAAGTAAGAATGGGAGCGCAACTTCACGCTGGTACAACTGTCATGCCAGGAGCGAGCTACATAAACTTTAATGCAGGAACAACTGGACCTGTTATGGTTGAGGGGCGTATTAGTTCATCTGCTATTGTTGGAGGTGGTAGTGATGTTGGAGGTGGTGCTTCGATACTTGGAGTTTTAAGTGGTACGGATGGAAATCCTATCAGCATAGGTAAAAATACACTTCTTGGAGCAAATTCGGTAACAGGTGTGCCACTTGGCGATAGTTGTATAGTTGATGCCGGTGTTACTGTACTAGAAGGGACAAAAGTCACTATTCAAACTGATGAATTTAACAAAATAAAAGAGGCAAATCCAAACTGGGATAGTGTTGATACTGATGTTTTTAAAGGTGGTGCTTTAGCAAACTTAAATGGTATCCATTTTAGACAAGATAGTATTACAGGAGCGATCAAAGCTTTTAGAAGTACAAGAGAAGTAAAACTAAACGAAGATCTTCATTAACGCTTAACTCCTATTTGGTAAAATACCCGAATAGGAGGGTTTATACTCATGGAATACAGCACAGATATACTCAATCTTTTACAATCATTAGAACTGCAACGAACACAAGAGCTTAAAAAATTTGGCATGATTGCTGTTTTTGTACTTATTATTAATATACTTTTTTTTATAAATTTTCGTTCAAATTTTCTTCTCTCTTTAGCAGGTGGGTTTTTAGTATTGGTCGGTAGTTATTATGTGATAAATAACAACTACAAAGCCCAAGTCGAAAACACTCTTATCCCAAAATTGATTCAAAAAATTGATTCAAATTTTAGTTACACTAAAGATGCTAAAGTTGATTTAGATTTGATTAACTCGTTTAAATTTTTTGCACATAAGATAGAAAAAGGACAAAGTAGCGGAAATATAAGTACAAAAGTTGATAAAAAAAATGCTGATTTCTCTTTTGTTAATTTAGAGAGTATGAGAGTTGATACAGAAAATGGTGAACATTTTACAAAAAGATTTGAAGGATTGTTTTTAACTTTTGATGATGATAGTAGTTATGATCAAAACTATTTGATTGCTCCTAGAAAAAAAGAGATACCTACATTTGAAGCGGGAGACTATTTAAATCCACCAAACATGGGATTAAAACTTGTTGGGAGTTTATCTGATGATATGGTTTTATATTCACAAAATGCGCAGAGTCGATTAAATGATGAAATAGTACAAAAAGTTTTAAATTTTGGTAGAGATTTGAAAAGGCAGAGTTGGATAATTTTTGATAAAAATAGAGTTTATATATTTGTTGAAGATATGAGTGGTGGGTTTGAAGTTTCACTCTTTTTGAGTTTAATGGATCAAAATTTTGTAGGGGAGTATGTGAAACTTACCAAGGCAGTTAAAGAGTTGTTATATAAGTAATAGGACACAACTATTTACATCCACTCAATAAGTTTTGAGACTTCAGTCGCTTCAAAACATTTAAAATCAGAAATTTTTTGTATTGGTAGTTTTGGCACAATTGCTCTTTTAAACCCTTGTGTTTTTGCCTCACGAATACGAAGATCTAAATTGTAAATATCTCTGATATCTCCTATCAATGACACTTCACCGATAAATATTGTATCTTTGCTGATCTCCCTATCTCTAAAACTACTTATAATAGCAGCGATAATCGCAAGATCAGTTGCTGTTTCGGTTATCTTTATACCTCCTGCAATATTAACAAATACATCGTATTCATTAAAAGGAAGATCTAGTTTTCTCTCTAGTAGTGCTAAAAGCATAGTCAAACGGTTTAGCTCAAACCCCGTTGCTGATCTCTTAGGATTTGGGTAGCCACTTTGACTTACAAGTGCTTGTACTTCAAGAACGATTGGACGACTACCCTCCATGGTGACTGTGATAGCTGATCCAATCGAGCTACCACTTTGTGTAAAAAACTTTTTAGATATATCAGTAGCACTTACAAGTCCCTCTTTTGTCATCTCAAAGATTGCTACTTCACTAGTAGAGCCAAATCTATTTTTGATAGCTCTTAACATTCTAAGTTCACGGTTTGAGTCACCCTCAAAATATAAAACAGTATCAACCATATGCTCTAACACTCTAGGTCCTGCTATAGAGCCTTCTTTTGTGATATGACCTATTATAAATATCGCCACATCATTCTCTTTTCCATAACGCATCAACTCAAATGTAATCTCTCTTACCTGAGAGACTGATCCTGGGGCTGATGATAGTTTTTCACTATATAGAGTTTGGATTGAGTCTATAATCAAAGTATCATAACTATTTTGTCTAAGTTCATTAAAAACTTGCTCGAGTTTAATTTCAGAGAGCAGATAAAGATCATCATGGTTTGAGTTTAGACGATTTGATCTTATTTTGATCTGTCCCAAAGATTCTTCACCACTAACATAGAGAATTTTTTTACCACTTTTAGCTAAATTTCCACCTATTTTTAAAAGAAGTGTTGACTTACCAACTCCAGGACTTCCACCAATAAGAGTAAGACTTCCAGGAACTATACCGCCACCTAAAACTAAATCAAGTTCACGATCTAAAGATGTAAATCTCTCAAACTTTTCCTCTTTAATTTTTGTGATGCTTAGGGCTTTTGAAGAGATAGAGCCTTTTTTAGAGCACTCTTTGAGTACCTCTTGTTGTGTTTTGTTTAACTCTAAAAATTGATCCCAACTCTCACAGTTTGGACATTTTCCCATCCATTTTGAACTCTGATATCCACACGATTGACACTCAAAGAGTGATATTTTTTTTGCCATAACTCTTAATCTTCAAATATCTCATCAAGCAAAGAGTCAACAAAATCCTCTTTGTTAAACTTTAGAAGATTTGCTTTTTTCTCCCCAATTCCTACATATAAAATCGGCTTTTTAAGTTCTTTGGCAATAGAAAAAAGAGCACCACCTTTTGCTGTACCATCAAGTTTTGTGATGATAAGTGCATCAATTGGGACAATTTCGTTAAATGATTTTGCTTGGTTGATAGCAGAATTCCCCTGAGTTCCATCAAGTACGAGAATTTTTCTATGAGGTGCTCCGCTTTTAGCTTTATCACAAATTCGTACAATTTTTTGAAGCTCTTTGGAGAGGTTTTGCTGTGTATGAAGTCTACCTGCTGTATCAATTATAACACGATCAATCCCTTTTGATATAGCAGAAGTGATAGCATCATATGCAACTGCTGAGGGGTCATGACCTTGTTTAGTTGCAACAATCGGTACATCGATATTTTTAGCCCATGTCTGAAGTTGAGCGATCGCTGCTGCTCTAAATGTATCAGAAGCGGCCAGTAAAACACTCTCACCATTTACTTTATAATTAAATGCCAACTTACCTATGGTAGTAGTTTTTCCTGCACCATTGATGCCAAATATAAGTTCAACAAAAGGGTGTTCATCTATCTCTCTCTCTTTTTGTACATCAATAAAATAAGCTAAAAGTACTCGCCTTACATCTGATCTTTTAACTTTATTTGATGGTGGCATGTAGTAGATAATCTCTTCAACTTGTTCATAAGCAACATCAGCCTCTAGTAAAATCTCTTCTAAAAGCTCTTTGCTGATAGTTTTGGTTTTTTTGGGAGCAACTTCTCTTATAGCTTCAACTGTTTTTTTGAAAAATCCAAACATTATTTTGCCATTGCTTTTTTGATCTCTGCTTCGATCATCTCTTGAGGTGCTGCACCTACAAAGTGTGTAGAGTACTCACCATGTCTGTCGTAGATCACTAAAGTAGGAAGACTTCTAATGCCACCTAATGCATCTGAGAGTAAAAAATTCTCTGGTGAGTTAGTTACCGGATAACCCATCTGATAGTCTTGTATAAAAGCTGTAATTTCGGCGTTTGATTTACTCTCTTCCATCAAAATTGCAATGATTTGTAGATCATCTTTGTAGATTTTTTGAATTGCATTTAAATGAGGTATTTCAGTACGACATGGTGGACACCATGTTGCAAAAAAACTTAAAAGAACTATCTTCCCCCTATACTTTTCAAACTCTATACCATTTTCAAGAGCTGTTAATTTGATTACTTGATGGTCGGTTGTTTTAAGATTTATAATATTTGAGAGAACTTTTCTTTCTCCTATTTGTTCGCCCTGTTTAATTTGTGAGTTCTCATCTTTTTTACCACATCCATTGAGCAAAATAAGAGTGAACATCACCATAGCCATAAATTTTGTTATCATGATAATCCTTATGTTAAAATACCATTATAAAGAAACAGGGCTTATAAATTGGATAAAAAAAGTTTTAGAAAAGATTGTTTAAAGATACTTAAGAACTCTCCAAAGTACAACAGGTATACAAAAGATAAACTTGTATTACAAAAAATAGAAAAACTTATAGATTGTCATAAACCAAAAAGTATTCTTTTTTATCTTCCACTCTCAATAGAGGTTGATGTACAAAAGCTGATGAAGATGTATCGAAAAAAATTGAAGATATTTACTCCTCTTATAGTAGGAGAAAGTTTTAAGATGGTACAATACAAGTTGCCTTTAAAGCGTAATAGTTTTGATATTTATGAACCACCAAATTCACATTTAAAATATAGAAAAGTTGATATGATTATAGTTCCTGTCGTTGGGGTTGATGGGAATTTTAAGAGAGTTGGATTTGGTAAAGGTATGTACGATAGATTTTATGAAAAACTTAAATATAAACCAGTAACTGTCTTTATACAGCGGGTAAAGTGTTTAACAAAAGAGAAAATTACAGACACTCATGATATTTGTGCAGACTATTATATTACCCCTAAAGAGCTTATCAAAATAGGAAAAAAATATGATAACAGAAATTGTATTAGCCGGTGGTGGAGCAATAGTCGGTGCAGGGATAACATTTTTTAGTCAGAAAAAGATCAATGACGCTAATATAGATATCTACACCCAACAAGCAAAAGCAAAAGCAAAAGTGATAGAACATGAGGCTGAAATTGTGCTTCAAGACTCTAAGATAAAAGCAAAAGAATCTGAGCTTTTAGCTAAGAATAAATACGAAGAGAAAGAGCAACAGCTAAATAACGAATTTAACAAAAAATTTGAAGAGATCTCAAATAAAGATAAAGATTTAAACAATATGTTCAAAGATGAACTAAAGTCTATAATGTCTGAAAAAGATGAGATAAAAAAGCATAAACAAGAGGTGTTAAGCTTTGAAGAGGAAGTCAAAAAATTAGAAGATGAGTTTCAAAAGAAAATTTTTGAAGCAGATAAATTGATTGAGAGAGCTTCAGGTATGACTAAAGATGAAGCAAACAAAATTGTTCTTGATCGTGCCGAGGATAATGCCAGAGCAGAGATTGCACATGTTGTGAGAAAGTATGAGACTGAAGCCAAAGACCAAGCTAAAAAAAGAGCAAATTATATCTTAGCACAAGCAACTTCTCGTTTTGCAGGAGACTATTCTGCTGAGAGACTTATAAATACAGTAAATCTTCCGAGCGATGAGTTAAAAGGGCGCATAATAGGCAAAGAGGGTCGCAATATAAAAGCACTAGAGATGCTTTTGGGTGTTGATATTATTATCGATGATACGCCAAATGTGATTATTTTGAGTAGTTTTAATCTCTACCGTCGTGCAGTTGCAACGAGAGTTATACAAGAGCTTGTAGAAGATGGACGAATTCAACCAGCAAGAATAGAAGAGATTTATGAAAAAGTAAAAAATGAGTTTGAGCAGAGACTTTTAGAAGAGGGTGAAAATATTGTTATAGATTTAGGAATAAGCGATATGCATCCAGAACTTTCAAAGCTCGTTGGAAGATTAAAATTTCGTGCTTCATATGGACAAAACGCTTTAGGTCACACGCTTGAGGTAGCTCATCTAGCTGGAATTATTGCCGCTGAGTGCGGAGGGGATGAGAAATTAGCCATAAGAGCGGGACTCCTTCACGATATTGGAAAAGCTTTAACTCATGATTTTACAGGAAGCCATGTTGATTTAGGTGCGGAAATTTGTAAAAGATACAATGAACATGATGTGGTTATCAATGCTATCTATGCTCATCACGGTCATCAAGAGGCACTTAGTATTGAGAGTGCTGCTGTTTGTGCTGCTGATACACTCTCAGCAGCAAGACCTGGAGCTAGACGAGAAGTTCTTGAAGCATTTCTAAAAAGAGTTAAAGATATAGAAGAGATTGCTGTAAGTAAAAAGGGTGTAAGACAAGCTTATGCGATAAATGCAGGACGAGAAGTGCGAGTAATCGCAAATGCTACACTTATCAATGATGATGAAGCTGTATTATTAGCAAAAGAGATAGCAAAAGAGATTGAAGATAGAGTTCAATACCCAGGTGATATAAAAGTAAATGTTATTCGAGAGCTCCGTGCGGTGGATTTTGCCAGATAATTTTATAAAATTGTGATAAAAGTTAAATAATTATAAAAACATGCCGATATAGATAAAGATTTAGTATTTTATTTAAAAAGGAAGGATATGAAAATCCTTGTTACTTTAGCTTTTATTTTTGGCTTAACTACTTCATTGTGGTGTGATGACAAAAGTTATAATCAATACATGAATATGAAAAAAGGCGCTTATTCACTTTATGAAGAGGGAAATAAAGAAGATGCGATCTTATTTGTAGATAACTTTATTGAAAATAACCCAAAAGATTTAAGGGCACAAAACTTATTGGCTGTTTTATACTATTGGAGTAGTGATTTAAAAAAGTCTAAATCAATTTTGCTCAAAATATTAGAAAAAGAGCAATTTCCACAGTCAGCTACACTTTTAAAAAGAATCGAGAAAAAAGAGGAAAAACTTTTAAACAGATCTAAAAAAGAGCAAAAACAGATAGAAAAAAACAGCACTCAAACTAAACCTACAACAGACATACTCTATCTGGAACAAAAGATCCAAAAAGATCCAAACGACTTGCTTAGTAGAAAAATACTTGCTAAACATTATGAAAAAAAAGGTGATAAAACAAAAGCACACTATTTTGCCAATGCAGTTTTAAAAATTGATCCAGATGATAGTCAAATGTTAAACTATATAAAGACAAAAGGGCAAAAAAAAGATAAAATTGTCTCTAAACAAACAGTTGAAAGTGCATTACAAAAGTTGAGTGAATTTTATGCAGATAAAGAGTACGGTAAATTTATGAATCTTTATAATTCATTAGAGCATAACAATGTTGTGATTCCTACGATGGTACATGTTGATGCACTTTATAGTGCTATTGAGTTAAAACAGTATAAAAAAGCAAAATCGATATTGCATATTTACCGTATGCCACAAAACAAGTATATAACTAAAATTGAGAAACTTGTAGATGAAAAACTTCTACTTAGTCGCTTTGCAAAGCTAGAGGAGTGATACCTCTATGCCAAAGATAACCTCGTATCTTTGGTGGTATTTTTAGAACTCTACACTTCTCTTTAAAACTTTTTTCCATTACGAGCTTTTTATATGGTGCGATATATATCTTTTCATCAGTAATTGCTATAGCGATTTTATGAGCTATGACAATCTCTTTTTGTCTTATAATCTCTTGACGATCATGTGAGCTTATGATAACTCCCAATTTTTTTACTATTTTATCTATCGCTCTTAAATTTTCTATATCATTACCGCTATTTTTTAGGATATAAAGCTCATCTATCTGCTTGATAATAGTTAGTTTGAAAACTCTTTGTTTATCGCAATGTAGATAATCAAAACTTTTTAGTATACCTTTTTGGTACTCTTTTAAAAGCTTATTTGTAAAATTAACTCTAAACTTATTTCTTCTGTATTTTAAGTCACTATTACTCTCGTCTTCAAAATATTTGATACTATTTTTTTTAAGAAACTCTAATAACTCCTCTTTTGAAGTATCTATAAGTGGACGCACAAGAGTGTAAAAATCTC
>CAYUSV010000023.1:14787-22471 GCA_964447385.1 uncultured Campylobacterales bacterium
TAAAAATCTCTATCTTGACAAAGCTCAAATCCCAAAAGCTCTACCACTCCAGCACCTTTTGTAAACTGCATCAAAAACCACTCCAATCTATCATTTAATTGATGTGCGGTTATGAGATTTTTATAAGAGTTGTTTTTGATGATCTCTTCAAAAAAAGTGTATCTAGCTTCCCTTGCATTGTGTTCAAAATTGTTATCTTTTAAAATTATCTCTTTTGTGAAATATCTTTTGCCATATTTTTTAGCCAACTCTTTAGCATAAGATATCTCATTTTTTGAACTCTCTCTTTTTTTGTAATCAACAATAGCGATATCAAAACTAACTTTTTGTTTTAAAAGTAGAAAAAAAAGAGCAGTAGAGTCAATACCTGCTGAAAATGCTAACAGATTTTTTTGATCCTTAAGCAGTTTTGATGATTTTTCCAACAAGTTTATCTCCTGCAATTTCATCGATTTTTGCGATATATCTTTTGCCATACTCTATTTTTTGATTTAATTTGCTATCGTTTATAAGTATCTCACCATCTATATCTTCAGCCCAGATGCTTTTTTTTGCAGCGATAAAGTACTCATGTTCACTACTCTCACCTGCAACTATTATCTCTATCTCTTTTCCTATCTCATTTTGTAGAGATTTTTGAGTCTGTCTCTCTATTATATCATTTAGTATCTCGATTCGTTTTTCAACTACTTCAAGAGGGATCTTATCTCTCATAGTTTTAGCTTTTGTCCCCTCTTCATCAGAGTATGCAAAGATATTTACTCTATCAAATTGATAACTTTTTAAAAATTCTGTTAGTGTTTTAAAATCCTCATCACTCTCCCCTGGATGACCCACGATGATAGATGTTCTTACAAATGAGTCCTTAGTCTCTCTCATGATAGATAATTGTCTTTTTATTATTTTCGCCCCAGAGCCTCTTTTCATGATAGTTAAAAGTGGGTCACTTATGTGTTGAATCGGCATATCAAAATAGTTGTGAAAAACTTTTGAGTCTATAATTGTCTTTAAAACTCTATCACTGAGTGTTGATGGGTATAGATATAAGATTCTAGCACATTTTACTCCCTCTATCTTTTGTATCTCATTTATAAGTTTACATAGCCCATCTTTTATGTCAAAATCTCTAAGATACGAACTACTATCTTGGGAGATAAAGCTAAAATCATAAAAACCTCTTTTAGCAAGTTTTGTAACTTCATCTATGATTGAGTTAAGCTCTCTTGATTGAAGTTTGCCCTTAAACTGCGGAATAGCGCAAAAACTACACTGTTGGTTGCACCCTTCACTTAGTTTGATGTATGCATGATAGTTTGAGCCTGTGATGACTCTCTCTTCATTTTTGATAAGATAAGATTTAGGAGAGAAACGGTTTTGTTTTAGCAAAATTAACTCATCAATCCTATCATAATCCCCAACCCCTGTAAATATATCTACCTCTTTTAAATCCTTTTGAAGCTCCTCTTTATACCTTTGGCTCAAACATCCACTCATAACTAGTAGTGAATCTTTTTTTCGTTCGTTATGCAGATTTAGTATAGTCTGTATACTCTCCTCTTTAGCAGCATCTATAAAGCCACAAGTGTTCACGATAATTACATCAGCATCGCTACAATCATCGACTATCTCATACTCTTTAAGTCTTCCTAACATCACTTCACTATCGACTAAGTTTTTTGTACAGCCCAAAGAGACTAAATGTAGTTTTTTATCCATTTTTATATCCATATGTTATCTATCAGTCTAGTCTTGTCCACATATGTAGCTACTAGAATGATTGTATTTTTTATCTCTACTTTTTTGAGTGCATTAAACTCTCTATCTACAATCTCAATATACTCTATCTTGGTACCTTTTAATACATCTTTCATAGCTTCTTTGATTTTAGCAGAGTTTAGCTCTTTATTTATCACCAAATTTGAAGCAAGTTTCAAAGAGCTTGATAGTAAAAGTGCTGTTGTTCTTTGTTTCTCATCAAGATATATATTGCGACTACTAAGAGCTAGTCCATCACTCTCTCTAACTATTTCACAAGGTACGATTTGTGTATCAATAAAGAGATCTTTTACCATCTTTTGTATGAGAAATAGTTGTTGTGCATCTTTTTTACCAAAATATGCACGAGTTGGTCTTGTGATATTGAGTAATTTTAAAACTATCTGTAAAACTCCATCAAAATGAGAGGGTCGATTAAAGCCTTCGAGTACATAGCTTTTAACTTTAGGAGCTTTTATAACAAGTTCATCTTTTTTGTACATATCATCTATATTTGGCAAAAAAACTATATCTACACCTGCAAGAGAGCAGATTTTAAGATCTGCTTCTATTTTCTTTGGATAAGCGTCTAAATCCTCATCCTCTAAAAATTGCGTAGGATTTACAAATATAGATACAATTGTTTTCTCATTCTCCTGTATGGATTGTTTGATAAGTGAAATATGCCCTTGATGAAGTGCTCCCATAGTTGGTACAAAGCCTACAGTTGCATCTATATTTTTTCTATATTGTGCTAACTCGTTAGGGTTAGTGAATTTTCTCATGTTAAGTCTCTTTTATGTAATATAAGTAGCTAATTAGCTACTTATACAAATTATAGCAGATGTAGGAGAAATTTTGGATAGTTATGAATATGGCGAACTTTTAACAAAGCTTGATACTAAGATAGATAACATAAAACAGATTATTAATCCCGATAAACTACAAAAAAGAGTTGATGAAATCATAGAGATAGAACAAGATGTCAACTTTTGGAGTGACCCTAAAAAAGCAGCCGTTATACAACAAGAGAAAAACAGAATACTATCTATGATGAAAAAATATAATAGTGCCAAAGATGCACTAAACGATGCAAAAGAACTTTTTATAATGGCAAAGGATGAGAACGATGATGAGAGTTTAGAAGAGCTCTTTTTAGATGCTGCTTCATTAGAAGAGTTAGTTTCACAGCTTGAAATCAACATGATGCTTAGTGATGAAAATGATATAAAAAATGCAATTGTCTCTATTCATCCAGGAGCTGGTGGAACAGAGAGTCAAGATTGGGCAGATATGCTCTATCGCATGTATCTTAGATGGTCAGAAAAACAGGGCTTTAAAGTAGAGGTGATGGATTATCAATCAGGTGATGAAGCTGGTATAAAAGATGTAACTTTTATCATAAAAGGTGAAAATGCTTATGGTTATATGAAGGCTGAAAACGGTATTCATAGATTGGTTCGTATCTCTCCGTTTGATTCAAATGCAAAAAGACATACATCTTTTAGCTCTGTCATGGTTTCTCCTGAGGTTGATGATGATATAGAGATTGAGCTAGAGGAGAAGGATTATAGAGTTGATACCTATAGAGCTAGTGGAGCAGGGGGACAACATGTCAATAAAACCGATTCAGCAATTAGACTCACTCATATAGAAACAGGCGTAGTAGTGCAGTGTCAAAATGACAGAAGCCAACACAAAAATAGAGCCACAGCCATAAAAATGCTAAAGTCAAGACTCTATGAGTTAGAGTTAGAGAAGAAAAAAGCCGAAGAAGATGGTATCTCAAAGAGTGAAATTGGCTGGGGTCACCAGATAAGATCATATGTATTAGCTCCATATCAACAGGTCAAGGACAATAGATCAAACATAGCTTATTCGCAAGTTGATGCAATTTTAGATGGAGATATAACTAAAATAATTGAAGATGTTTTAATTTCATTTAGTTCATAAAATTTTTAATTTGATCTTTAAGTATTTTTTTCAACTGTCGATAATACAATCATAGTTTAAGTTTGAATATATTTGACTTATTACAG
Organism: uncultured Campylobacterales bacterium; assembly: GCA_964447385.1. GTDB lineage: Bacteria > Campylobacterota > Campylobacteria > Campylobacterales > QNZT01 > SZUA-1433. Next base: position 18,582 of record CAYUSV010000023.1, read on the forward strand.
TTAATGTAAATTTAAGTTTCAATATGTAAAATGATTAAATATATAAATAGTTTCACCCTTGAAGCTAAAATTTAACAATTAAAGGATTAAAATGAAAAAAAGTATACTTTTAAGTTCGATACTGGCAGGTACACTCCTGTTTACAGCTTGTGGAGGAGGCGGTAATGATGGCAAAGCTGGCCCTAATCCCATAGTAGGAACTAAACCTACATTTACATCTCCTTCATCTTATACAGTTGTTGCAGGTCAGAAAAAATCAATTACACTTACAACTGGTGAAAATGTTGTTAGCAATGGAAATCCACTTTATAATTTTAAGATTGTTGATAAAGGTGACGCTACAATTGCTAAGGTAAATGAAGAAGGTGTTTTACTTTATACTGCGCCAGCAGCAGGAACTACACAGATTATAAAAGTCACAGCTACAAAAGATAATGCTACAAGTGATCCTTACGAAATTACTTTTACTGCAGTTGATGCAGATTCAATTGTAGCAGTTAAGCCTCTAAAAACAGGTGCTATTGATGGTGAATTTGGCTCAGATAGAAATTTTACAAAGAATGGTGTTATTGTAGTTGATCCAAGAGGAAGAGAGTGGCCAGATGGTCCGTTTAATACAAATGCGGCATCAACTGGGGTATCTTTTGGAGATACAGGAGCAACCTACAAAACGGCATCTGATAGTTGCAGTGGACAAGTTGGCAACTGGAGACTTCCTACCATTGATGAGTTATATGACAATATTGATTTCTCAAGAGTCTCACAAAGTTCTATGATCGAGTCAGTTTTTGTAGAAAATCTTTTAACATCTTGGGCTCAAGAAGCATATGGTAAGAGAGTTTATATGGGTAATAATTATGGTAGTATCAATTATCCAGCTGAAGATGATATCAAAATTCAAGTTAGATGTGTTAATGCTCCAAAAAACACTAACACTCATGTAGTTTATACAAATGAGTATGGATTTACTTATGATCTCTCATCAGATCTGGAATGGTCACCAGCGAGTACAAATTTTCTTCCAATTGCTGGAGCTGAAGGCGTAACAACTGCTGCAGAATATTGTGAAACATTAAATACTACTGCTGTGAATCAATTAAATGAAAAGGGTTGGCGAGTTCCTAATATCAATGAATTAAGGTCAATTATAGAAGATGGTACAGTTTCAAACTTTATAACAAAAGGTGCAAGAGAGTTTGCTTCTTCAACTCCATATAGTGATTTTAATGCTACTGCAAAACCTGCTAATTGGGGTATTATTTTAAGAGAAAATGGTACAGTTTTAATAGGAGCAGGTTATCAAGATAGTGAGAAGAAAGTTATTTGTGTTAGGGATTTAAACTAAAATATTTTTATTATTAAACAGAAAAGCTAATAGCTTTTCTGTTTATTTGTTTAACTTCTTATTGTATATTGTGTTTAGAAAAATTTACAAAGAGTCATATTTATGAAAAGATTGGTATCGTTGAGTATTATTGTTTTTTTATCGGTTGGATGTGGTGGTGGGACTGAAAATAATTCGAAGTTGATTATCTCTGCAAACTCTTTAGAGTTTAGTGTTGTTAAAGGTATGAAAAAAGATATACAACTCATCTCTAGTCAAAATAATGTAAAATTTCAGATCTTAACAAATACTCAAGATAGTGATATTGAGATTTTTAAAAATAGTGGTTTATTGATATATAGAGCCCCTGAGAGCGAAAATGGATCAATAACACAAAGTATAACGGTAGTAGGAATTGATGCAAATGGTAAACAAAGTAATCAATTAACACTGGCGTTTAAAACAGTATCTAAAAATATACAACCAACTAAAAAAGTTTTAAAAACAGGTGCTGATGATGGTGGTTTTGGAGAAGCTAGGATATTTAGCAATCTAAATGGAGATGTTATTGATCCATTTGGAAATATCTGGGCGGAGGCAACAGATACAAAATTAACTGAAGTAAAGTCTTATCTCAATGCATCCAATAAGTGTGAACTTTTAAAACTTTATAACCAAAGTTCAAATTGGAGGCTTCCGACTATGGATGAAGCATTAAATCTAATAGATTATTCAAAATCCCCTGGAAGTAGTATGCTTGAGAGTGTATTTACGGATCAAACTTTAGCTTATACTTGGGTAGAGACAGGAAATGATAACAAAATGGCAGTGTCATTTAACAGTGCTTTGGTTACTGACATAGATCAGTACGATGTAGGTCAGAAATATACATCAAGATGTATTAATGCATCAAACTTTAATAGTGATAATATAATTTCAACTGATAGATACTCAGGAGTTACATACGATTTTTCTACAGGGCTAAAATGGAGTCCAATTACTCAAAAGCGTCGTATCGTAGATGATGTCAATGAGAGTGCATCCGGGTATTGTTTAAATGAGCATGGCAATGGTTGGAGAGTCCCAAATATCAATGAATTTCGCTCAATTGTTGAGGATAGTTCGGTTTCAAGTTTTATCACAAATGGTGCTACTATCTTGATCTCATCAACGCCATATCTTAGTGGTGCAACGCAGTCAAATTATGCTATGTATCTTAGAGAAAATGGTACCATTGGGTTTGGAATAGAGCCAGTTAATGCTTTGCTTGGCATCACATGTGTAAGTAGTATCGACTAAACTTTTGACTTTACGATGATCTTAGCGGGGTCAAAAAGTTCTTGAGCTTTTTTGACAAATTTATGATCCATTATATTGTCAGGGTCTATCTCGTTTGTATTGTTTACAACTTGCTCTGATATACAGCTATCACTGCTGTCTTGCACCTCTTGTGGTTTTGTCTCCTCTTTTACTGGTTCTATTGGGGTTGGACTCTTTTGCTCTTCTTCATTTTTTTGACATGGGAGCATTTGGATTTTTGTATCTATCCCAAAACACTCTTGTACAAAATGTTTGATGATTCCTGAGCTTTGACGCAATGTTTTTTTGCAATCATCTTTAGCACATGAGATAAGTTTTAGACTATTTTGCTCAAACTCTACAAATTTGATAGAGTTTTTAAAACATTCACCTAATTCATAATTTCTATCATAAAGTTTTTCTATTAAACTTTGAAAAATTTGATTTTGATTATTTTGTCTTGGCTCTTGTTTTATCTCTTGTGCCTGTATTGGGCTTTTTGTAGGTGTAACTATCTCTTTGTCTATTTTGGTTTTTTCTAAAACAGGAGCCAAAGGCACTTTGATGCGTCCTTCAATTTCATCTATCATTTCATCAATATTTTTAATTTTAGTAGCTTCAATCATCTTAAAAAATAGTAGTGTCAATACAAAACTACTATCAGCATTTAAAAATAGTAAATTTTTTGATTCACTTAAAATCCTAAAAAACCTATCGCTAAGCATGGTTGAAAATCTGACATCTTTTTCAAAAAAACGCTCTTTTACAAAAGATATAATCTCATCGATTACAACTTCACTCTCGTAGTTTTCAAGCTCTTTAACAAAGTTTATAACTCTATCTCTATCACTTTTTATAATTGCATCGAAAATCTCATCTATAAACTCAGGGTCTAAGATACCAAGCATAGACGCTACACTTTTTGCATCTACAAAATTTTTACAAAAGATTATGGATTGATCTAGTAGAGTTAGAGTATCTCTAAGTGATCCATTTCCGGCTCTTGTCAACATGCTAAGTGCATCTTTTTCAAATTCAACATTTTCAAGATCTAATATATGAGAGAGATGTTTGATAACCTCAGGTGAGTTTATCTTCTTAAACCTAAAGTGTTGAGTACGGGAAAGAATTGTAGGTGGAAGTTTCATAGGGTCAGTTGTTGCTAAGATAAATTTGACATAGCTTGGTGGCTCTTCAAGTGTCTTTAAAAGAGCATTAAAAGCCTCTTTTGTAAGCATGTGAACTTCATCGATGATAAATATCTTAA
>CAYUSV010000024.1:0-21514 GCA_964447385.1 uncultured Campylobacterales bacterium
TGTAAGTATAAAAGATGAAAATGAAGGGTTGATGAAGATTTTATAAGTAAGTTTCTATTGTCTCAAACCTCCAGCCAAGATCTTTTAGCTCATGTATAAGTGTACGAAGAGTCTCTTTGCCGTTAAACTTATTTTTAAATGAAAAATCATGCATCAAAAGTACAAATTTTCCTTTGACTTTTGTTTTATCTTTTTTGTAGATTCTCTCTATCGTATGAGCTAGTTTTTTAGGTGATTTGTATACTTTTCCATTTGTTGGGTCATAAGACCATTGATAATCCCAGCCAAATATTTGATATCCTTCATCCCAAAGAGCGTCATATTTTTCACTCTCTTTATGTTTTTTGGGTATGCCAGGATCATCTAAACAGATCTCTTCCACTCGCCAGACATTTCTACCTGCTAGTCTACAGTATGGTAATGTATAGTCTTGGTAATTTTCAAAAAGTATGTCATCCATTCTTTGCATATCCAAAAGTACTTGGTCTGTATCACTATAGAAGTGTCTGTATCGTCCGTTGGCATGTGAGTAGGTGTGATTTGCTACAAGTACTAATGGCTCTTTAAGTGCTCTGTCAAAGGTTTTTTTATGATGTCTATTTTTATTGATATGTTTTCCTATCATAAACATTGTAGCTTTTACATTTTCTTGTTGAAGTGTTGTGATGATGTTATTACTGCCTTGTAGCGGTCCATCATCAAAGGTAAGATACATAATTTTTTCACTAGTTGTTTCACTGGTTACCGGTATGGATTTTTTTGGTGTAGCTTTTAAAATAGTTTTTTTCTTTTTTGTAGGGGCTTTATAAGATATGTCATCCTTTGGATTGTACACTTCTGTGCTACCATCATCATTGATGATAACCCACATAGCATAACTATAGTTTGGACTAAGTAGAGCAATTGTGAATAATAGACGGTAAAAATGGGTAATAAGTTTTTTTATGACTCTATCCTTGGGACTTTTTCATCTTCATTATATAAAATGACTCTTAAAAAATACCACTATTTGTTTTAAATTATTTAAAAACTTTTTTCTCTAAAAATCAAGAAGATATTTAGTACATTTTTGATATAATCTGCGGATTTTATAGAATTAAATTAGGATAAACAATTGAGAAGTAATTACTGTGGAGAATTAAGTGAAAATGATATTGGCAAAGAGGTGACACTTTGCGGATGGGCTAACGGTTATAGAGATCATGGTGGAGTTATATTTATCGATCTTAGAGATAAAGCTGGTTTAGTACAGCTTGTGTGTGATCCTGCTGATAGCCAAAGTGCTCACAAAAGTGCAACAATGGTTAGAGATGAGTTTGTACTTATTGCAAAAGGTAGAGTAAGAGCTAGAGGCGAGGGGCTTGAAAATCCAAATATAGCTACAGGTAAGATAGAAGTTGTTGTGGATGATCTCATCATAGAAAACCCTAGTACACCACTTCCATTTGTGATAAATGATGAGAAAGTTGGTGAAGAGACACTTTTAAATTATCGTTATCTTGATCTTAGAAAAAAGAGTTCATATGAGATTTTTCGTCTAAGAAGCAAAGCAACCATAGCTGCTAGAAATATACTTGATGCAAATGGTTTTTTAGAGGTTGAGACACCGATACTTACAAAATCCACACCTGAAGGTGCGAGAGATTATCTAGTGCCTAGTCGTGTACACGGAGGAGAGTTTTACGCTCTTCCTCAATCTCCACAGCTTTTTAAACAACTTTTGATGGTGGCAGGATTTGATAAATATTTTCAAATTGCAAAATGTTTTCGTGATGAGGATTTAAGAGCAGATCGTCAGCCTGAGTTTACTCAGATAGATATCGAGCTTAGTTTTGCAGGACAAGAGGATGTGATCAAGATTTCAGAAGATATGCTAAAAGCTGTTTTTTCTGCATGTGGACATACGATAACAATACCTTTTAACCGTATTACATACAAAGAAGCAATGGAAAAATATGGTAGTGATAAACCAGACCTTAGATATGATCTTGGCATGGTTGATGTAATTGATATATTTAAAAATTGTAGCAATGAAATCTTTTCGAATATCGCTAAGAACAAACATCATAACCGTATAAAAGCACTCAAAGTTCCAAATGGAGACAATATCTTCTCAAAACGACAAATGAAAGGTTTTGAGGATTATGTACGAAAGTTTGGTGCGAGTGGATTGGGGTATTTTCAACTTAAAGAGGATGGATTAAAAGGACCTTTAGCAAAGTTTTTTGAACAAAAAGATCTTGAAGAGATTATCAAAGTAACTGATTTAAAAGTCGGTGATGTAATCTTCTTTGGAGCTGGAGAGAAAAAACTTGTGTGGGATTACATGGGTCGTTTTAGAATTTATCTAGCCCAGCTTATGCAGATAATACCTGAAGATGTTTTTGAGTTTGTTTGGGTTGTTGATTTTCCTATGTTTGAGGTTGATGATGGAAGAGTCAAAGCACTGCACCATCCATTTACCATGCCACGAGATTTGGATTGTGAGTATGTAGAAGAGATAGAGTCTATCGCATATGATATTGTACTAAATGGTACGGAGCTCGGTGGCGGGAGTGTTCGTATACACAAGCCTGAGATTCAAAAAGAGGTATTTAAACTTTTAGGAATTAGCGATGAGGAAGCAGATGAAAAGTTTGGTTTTCTTGTTGAAGCTCTAGAGTATGGAGCACCTCCACATGCAGGACTTGCATTTGGTTTGGATAGGCTTATCATGCTTCTTACAAAAAGTAGCAGTATTAGAGATGTTATCGCATTTCCAAAGACTCAAAGAGCACAGTGTCCGCTTACAAAAGCACCAAGTGAAGTTGATGTTGAGCAATTAAGAGAGCTAAGTATCAGAATAAGAGAAACTAAAAAGGTATAAATTATGAAAAAACTATTTTTAATTATCGGAGCACCAGGAAGCGGTAAGACAACAGATGCTAGTTTGATAGCTCAAAGAAACAGCGATACGATCGCACACTACTCTACTGGCGATATGTTAAGAGCTGAGGTTGCAAGTGGTAGCGAGAGAGGAAAAAGCATCGATGGTTTTATCTCAAAAGGCGAATTAGTCCCTCTAAATATCATCATAGATACTATTATATCTGCTATAAATGGTTGTGATAAAGAGATTGTTGTGATCGATGGATATCCAAGAAGTGTAGGACAGATGAGAGAGCTTGACTCTCTTTTATCAAAAGAGAATGAAATAGTTTTAAAATCTGTGATAGAGGTTCGTGTGAGCGAAGAGGTCGCAAAGCAGAGAATTATCGGTAGAGCAGAAGAGGCTGAAGTGGCAAGAGATGATGATAGTATAGAAGTCTTTTATAATAGGATGAAAATTTATACAGATCCGCTCCCTGAAATTCAGAGATTTTATACTGATAAAAAGCTTTTAAAAGTTATAAGCGGTGAGCAGAGTATCGAAGAGGTTGTAGATGAGATGGAGAGTTTTATAAAAGCCTCTTTATGATTAAAACACCAGCTTTTTATTCTGTGATTATCGGTACGGAGCTTTTAAACGGTAGAAGAGAAGATAGTCATTTCTCTTTTTTAAACGAACAATTGGTCAAAAGAGGTTGGGAACATAAAGCAAATTTTGTGATTAAAGATGACCCAAGTTTTTTAAAAGAGGTTTTTTCACTGGTCAAGTCTGATCCAAACTCTGTTTTATTTAGTTTTGGTGGTATTGGATCAACTCCTGATGATTTTACACGAGAGGTTGCATCTTTGGCGTTTACTGGTACTTTGCCACTTCGTCATAGCGAGGCTGAAAAGATCATCATAGATCGTTTGAAAGAGAGGGCTTATCCTCATCCTATCAAGATGGCAGATATTCCAAAAGGTTCAAAATTAATCGCCAACCCTATAAATAAAATGCCAGGCTTTGCCCTAGATGATCGCTTTTTCTTTCTTCCTGGATTTCCACAGATGGCACATCCGATGATTGTAAATATATTTGATGAGTTTTATCCAAAAAATAGAGAAAAATATAGTAGCAATTTTATCGTTCATTGTGGCGAAGCGACAATGATAGATATCATGGAAGAGCTACATAGCGAAATTGAGCTCTCATGTCTGCCACTGTTTGATAGTGAAAAAAGAAGTGCAGAGATATATCTTGCACATAGTGATATTAACTTTTTAAAAGAGCAAAGCAGTATTTTTAAAGATAGACTGAGGGAAAAGAATATTCACTTTAGTGATGAGTTATGATATAATTTTAAGTTACTGCATGGGAGAGATATGATGAAAAAAATTCTATCTATTTTATTTTTGGTTATATTGGCAATTGGTGGATTTGCTTATACTCAAACAAAACAAGATGGCAAACAGTATGCTTCACAAATATCAACAAATAATCTCTTAGCTATCAGTTGGCAAAATGCCTATTGTGAAACTCATCAAAATAAAAGAGAGTGTAGAAATGTAAATTTTAAAGCTTACTCTTCATCAAACTTCACACTACACGGACTTTGGCCACAACCTAGAAGCAAAATAAACTGCAAGGGTGAGAAAAAAGTTTGGCTTAATAAAGAGTTATATAAAGAGCTTAAAAGAGTTATGCCTGGGGTTAAGAGTGGACTTCATAAACATGAGTGGAAAAAACACGGTACATGTTATGGAAAGAGTGCTGATCTATATTTTGAAGATTCGATCTCTCTTTTAAAGCAGGTAAATAATTCATCAGTTCGCGATCTTTTTGTAAAAAATATTGGAAAAACTTTAACTAAGAAAGAAGTTATGATGGCTTTTGATAAAAGTTTTGGAAAAGGTAGTGGTAGAAAAGTAAAGATGATGTGTAAAAATGGACTTATTATAGAACTTCAAATAAATTTAGATGGAGAGATATCAAAAAGTGGTAATCTCTCAAAATTTCTTAAAAATGCATCACATGCGAAGGGTGGATGCCTAAAAGGAAAAGTTGATAGAGCAGGATATGTAAAGGTTAGGTAAATAGGAGGGTTCGCAATTTGCTACTTTTGATGGGTTAACTCTTCTAAAAGTACAGTTGCGTAAGAGCCTTTTGGCAGAGAAAAACTAAACTCAAACCATGCGTCCTGTTCTTTGTAAGTGTGTTCTATATCATCAGCCCAAATCCAAGCAAACCGTCTTGTGCCATTCATCTTATCTATAAATGGTTCACACTCTTTGGTAAAATCTTTCTCAAAGTTTCCTGCAAGTCCTGTTGAGACAGTAGTTTTATGACCAGGTAAAAGTCCTGCAACAGTAATATCTTTTTCAAAAAACCGCTTGGATTCTGCGTCTAAATCCTCACATGTAAAAACTCTTCCATGCGGATAGTGATGTAGTGTTTCTCCTGGTAGTATCTTGAAAAAGTTCTTTTGGGATTTTACTTTTTTGATGATCTCTTTTGGAAAGTTAAACAGCTCAAACAGCTCTTTTTCATTGAATGAAGCAAAAAGTTTGCTAATTTCCACTCGTTTACTAAGCCAAAGATTAAAAAGGTGGCTTTGATAAGCGGAGATGAAAAAGTTTCTCATCTTTTTGTTTCGCTCTTTTATCTTGCCCTCTAAGATATCTCTGCCTCTGTCATAATTATCACCATCTCGTCCAAATCTTTGATATCCAAAATAGTTTGGTAAACCCTCTTTTTTGATAGCTTTAAGTGCTTCTTTTAGTTTTTTTGCATCGGTTGGATTTACCTTCTTTAATCGGATGAAAAAACGATTTCCTTTTAAGTGTCCGGTTTTTAACTTATTTTTATGATATGTTTTTTCTAAGATTTTGATATTTGGATGTTGAAAATTTTCAAGTTTGTGCTCTTGTTTTTTTGGCATGCTTATATATTGTACCGTCATGCCATCTTTGTCTTTGAGCCCTGCATAACCAAAGTCTCTTAACTTTACCCCTGTAACATCACTAAGATACCCAAGCATTCCCCAAGTGGTCAAATCTTTTTTACGAATTTTTAGTACGAGATGTTCCCCCTCTCCACTAAACTCATAAAGAGGAATCTCACTAACCACAAAATCTTTGGAATTTTTAGAAAAATGTATATTGATTGCACTGTGGTTAAGGTAATATAATCTATTCAAAAAAGTTCCTAAAAATGGTTTTCTTTGCACTCTAAGGCGTATGAGCCTTCGACTGCTTTAGCAAAAACAGTAATATTTGTGTTATGTTTTTTTGCTATTTTCTCTATCATAGCTAAATTTTTTTCACTAAAAGTAAAAAGTATCTCATATTCCTCTCCACTACATAAAATATCTTTACTAAAGTTACAAAAAAACTCAAAATCAACACTATTTAGCTTTGAAAGTCTTGATAAATCTTTGCTAAGACCATCGGAGATATCTAAAGCTGCATTTATAAAAGGAGCTACTTCATAAAAAAAATCAGCTTTTAATATAGGTTTGATAAATTTTGAATTTTTATCTATTTTTTTACCTGCAAGTAGTTTTTCAAGATCTTTTTTAACACTTCCAAGTTCACCTGTAAATGCAACTAAATCACCTATCTGTAAATTTGTACGAAGAGTTGGGGCTAAGCTTTTTGATATGAGAGTGATGCTGATATCTAGTTTATCTCCTGAGATTGTATCGCCACCGATAATTTCAAAATCATACTCACATGAAGCTTTTATAAATCCCTTTGATAGCTCTTTCATCTGTTTGGTACTAAAAGAAGATGGTATCTTGATACCGATAAGTGCATAATGGGGCTTTGCATTCATAACAATTGCATCTGAGATATTGATAATCATACTTTTATAAGCAATCTGCTCCAAGGACATCCACTCTCTTTTAAAGTGGATATTTTCACAAAAGAGATCTTTTGAGTAAATTGTATCGTCTATGACTGCACCATCATCACCTATATATTTTTTATCAAAAAGAGAGATGAAAAATGATTCTTTGTCTTTCAATAGAAAGCCTTTGTTTATTAGAAATATTTTGAATCTTATCATAAAAAAGTAAATTATTTTTTATAAAGACTATTGATGGATTATTATTTGCCGATATATACTTTAATAATACTAAAAATCTAAACTATTCAATAAAGTTTCAAAACAGATTATTGTCTGAGTAAATTTTGTTGCATAATTGGGAATAAAAAAGGAACATATTATGAAGCGACACTTATGGATATATATTTTACTAAATCTTTTTTTCTTAAACTTGGCTTTTGCTAGTACTATCACCTTAAATGGTACTTTGAGAGACTTTTATGACTATAGTAAAGATAATAGTAAAAATCCAGATTTTGAAAATCCAAGTTTTCCACCACCGAGTGGATTTGGAAGTTATGCAGTTACTAAGTTGGTAAAGAAGAACCTTGATAGTGATAAAAAGCCTGTACTTAAAAATAACAATGGAAAAGGACGGTTTACAGATAGTAGTGGAAATAAAATAGGACCTAAATATAAATCTATTAAAAATAAAACATCTTTTAGTCAATGGTATCGAGATGTTGCTGGGATTAATCAATCTATGCCTTATAGTATAGAGCTTACAAAGATGGGAGGAGTGTATAAGTATGAAAACAGCTCTTTCTTCCCTCTTGATGGACTTTTATTGGGAAATGAAGGACCATATTATGGGCATGACCATAATTACCATTTTACTTATGAAATACACTCTAGTTTTACCTACCAAGGTGGTGAGACATTTACTTTTTCTGGTGATGATGATGTTTGGGTGTTTATTGATGGTAAATTGGCTATTGATATAGGTGGGATTCATTCGACCGTAACAAGGAGTGTTAATTTAGATACACTGGGTTTGACTGTAGGAGATGTATATGATTTTGACTTTTTCTTTGCAGAGAGGCATATAACTGGTTCAAATTTCAAAATTACTACCTCAATAGAGTTAGCACCACAAGTAGGCGGTAAGATTTCAGGAACAGTGTTTGAGGATATTTCAGCAGATGGGTTAGGTGATGGTGATAGTAACTTAAATGATACAAGTGGAGATCAAAGATCTAAAAGTAGTGTTGATATTTATCTTTATGAAGATACAAATAGTAACTCTCAACTTGACGCTAGTGATGTGTTGAAAGATACAAATAGTACAAATGGTGATGGTGAATATAATTTTTCTGTGAGTAATGGAAAATATTTTGTTGTTGTCGATTCTAAAACGGTTACTCAAACATACAATTCTGGATACAGTATAAATGATGTTTGGGCTGAACAAACTTATAGTTCAGATGGTGGATTTTGTAGCGATGGTAGTGGTGGGACATTGAGTCTCGCTGCAGATGGTGGCTGTTATGGTGGACGAAGAGGAAACTGGGATGATGATGCTTCATCTTTGACAACAGCAGAACATGTTACTTTAGTAGATATCAATGATACAAATGCTTCTGGCGTTGATTTTGGATTTTCATTTAATGGCGTAACTAATAACGAAGATTATGGTCAAGGAAGTTTAAGGCAATTTATCGACAATGCAAATGCAATTAGTGGAGCAAATAGTATGCGTTTTGTACCCTCAGTTGCTATAAATGAGAGCTCTTGGTGGAGTATAAAACTTACAAGCGCACTTGCCAATATTGTGGATGATTCTACTACTATTGATGGTAGAGCTTATAATTTTGATGGAACTATTAGAGATGAAAATAATGGAACCATAGGGGCTAGTGTAAAATTAGGTACAGGGGCTGATGGTGTTACAGATAGTGGTGATGAACCTACTTTAACTCTTTTTGATAAACCAGAACTTGAGATAATTATTGATAGTGGTGAACAGTTTGGGTTTAAAATATTTGCACATGATATTAATATTACTAATATATCGCTTTATGGAGCAAGTGGTTTGTCTACAGATATCTATGATGAAAATAATGGAAATATTTTTGTAGAATCTGGAGAAAATACTAATAATATAGTCATTGAAAATAACTTTATAGGTGTGCGAGCAGATGGGAGTGTACCTGCATCTAAATCTTCAGCATATGGTATTAATTTTTATGATTCAAAAAGTATTGATTTTTCAATTTACCATAACTATATTTCAAGTGTAGGTAAAGGTGGTATCTATATGGCTGGTTCAAATATTTCAAATGGAACTATTTCTCAAAATGAGGTGCAAAAGGTAGATTGGTTTGGTAAAAGAGATGATGGTATTGCCATAGAATCAGGTGTAAAAAATGTAGAAGTTTTTGAAAACTATATACATGATAATGATGGTTCGGGAATTGATTCTTATAACGGTGGAACAGATAATAGTTGGTATAATAATACTATTTATAATAATGGGCATGGTAGTAGTTCAACAGAGTTTTTTGGGGTGCGTTTGGTGGGAAGTCCTGGGCAAGCATATCAAAATCATATCTATAACAATAAGGAAGCAGGAGTTTTGATACAAGGCACTTCCACTTCAGGACAAAAAGTCTCTAAAAATTCTATATATAATAATGGAACTATTTCTATAGATTTGGATGTAACTAATGATTTTATAGATGGTGATGGAATAACAGTAAATAATGGATCAAAAAATGCTTTTAAACCAAATCTTGATATGGATTTTCCTATCTTTACAACTGCTATTGTAGGTGGTAGTACGCTTCATGTTGAAGGATATGTAGGTTCTGCACCAAGTCAGAGTATTTTTGCCGGTGCTACGATAGAGATTTTTAAAGTAGATGATGATGGAGATGGCAATGGAGAGGGGAGATGGTATCTAGGCTCTTGTACTAGTGATGCCAATGCAAATATTGATTGCAATATTACAACTTCTACTGTCTCTGTTTTTGATGGAGATCAGATAACAGCAACTGCAATAGATACTAGCAATAATACCTCTGGATTTGGAGAAAATTTTACAGTTACTGATAGTGTGCCTTTAGGTTGTGAACAGACTGCAATGATACTAAATGATACAAAAAATATTTATGAATTTCATGTTATTGATGGAAATGAGACAGCATTTACAGGTTTGGATAAATATACAAATGCAATAGGTTATAATGAGGTTGATGGTTTTGTCTGGGGATATAATAATGAAGATAGAAATCAGACACTAGTAAGAATTAGCAAAGATTTAAATGGAAGTTATCAAAGTAGACTTTTTGGACCGATTGTAGGTGCAGGAAGCAATCCTGCTCTCCCATTAAGTACATATATTAATGTTGGTGATATAGATAAAAGCGGACATCTTTATCTGTTGAGTGATACAGATAAAAAGAGTCTATACATTGTTGATTTAAATAGTTCATCAACTGATTACCTAAAGGTAATTAACTACTTTACAATAAGTGATAGTGGAAATGGCTTAGATATCTCTGATTGGGCATTTCACCCAAATAATGGAAAACTCTATTCTGTAAATGACAATGGTAGATTTTATGAGATTAATCCATCTACAGGTGCTGTAAATGCAAGTGATATTATTACAGGTTTAGATAGCAACTCATCTTATGATGTTTTTTTTGATGATAACGGTTATATGTATGCATATGGTGCACAAGTTGGAAAGGTATTTCGTATAGATCTAACAGATCCTAATAATCCAGTTCCTGCATCTTTGCTGTTTTCTACATTTACATCAGGAGCGGGTGGTGACAGTGCTAGATGTGCAAGTGCATCTATGGGAGATGTGCCTATCCTTGTCATAGATGATGTTACTCACACAGAGGGTCATAGTGGTACAAAAGATTATGAGTTTACAGTTACTTTAGATAGACCGGCACTTTTAGGTACTGGGTTTTGGCGTACGGTAACAGATGGCAGTGACAATCCTCCTGATACAAATTATGGGGAAGCAGTTTTTGATGTTGTTGATGATAGTAAAAGTGATATGACTAATGATTATGGAACTTATTTGGGTGCTGATTTTGAAACTGTACCAACAGGAGACAAGTCATATAAATTTATAGTAAAAATTAATGGTGATACGGATATAGAAGATGATGAGCGGTTTTTTGTTGATATCTATGCATCTAGTTTGTCTTATATTCTTTATGATAGGGGTGAAGCTATCATCTTAAATGATGATTATAACATAGAGCTTAGGGCTGTTGATACATCAGCTAATGTGGATTTTAACGATACCATTGATACAAAAATTGTTAATAAAGACTTTGATCTTAGTGTAATAGCTTATAACCATACTCTTGGAGAGTTTGTTGAAGATATGAATATAACACGGATAGATTATAATTCTAATTTATTGTGGAACGGGCTACAGGTTACAGACGTAAATGGTAAAGTTGATATAGCTTCAAACAGTGTCTCAACGGCAGTTTCTGATACAAGCTTGAAAATCTATGGCAGATATAATGAAAGAGATTATAACAGTAGTAGTAGTGATCGTTTTGCTGTGCGTCCTGATAGATATAGTATTACAGTGCCATCAACTGCACAAGTAGCAGGTGAGGAGTTTAATATAACAATTAAAGCATTAGATATTGATGGAAATCCATCAATAGGCTATAATGAGTCAAATAGTTCATTTAGGATTGATTATAAAGAGAGTGATTCTGTGAATTGTCAAAAAGGTGAACTTACATTTTCTAGTTTAACTTTTGTAAATGGTGTAGCGAGTCGTGGCATGAAATATAGTGAAGTTGCTAGCATGGATCTAAATATCTCAGAGATAGATGGTAGTGAATTTGCCAAAATTGATGGAAATAATTCATCTTTGATTACATTTGATCAGTCAACTGTCTCATTTGTGCCAGATAGCTTTGATGTAAATTGGACATTGGGTAGAAGTGCAAATTCACCTGTGCTTTTTTATGCAGATGAAAACTCAGTAAAGAATATGGGTGCAGAGATAGGAGTAGATATAAAAGCGATAAATAAAGATGGCAATATAACACTAAACTATAAAGCAGGGTGTGCTTCAAAAGATACTACTTTGACACTGCCTCTTAGTGTTAATAGTGCAAGTACACAGACTCTTGTTTGGGGTGATTTAAACAATAATATAACAGGTACTGACAATAATTTTACAGATGGAGATAATTTTACATTTGATGTAAATGCTTCGGCTTACAGTGATGGAGAGGCAAATGCCTCTATAAATGTTAACTTTTCAAGAGCAAAAAACCGAGTTAAAAATCCGATGAGATTTTCTATGAGTGAGGTCAGTGCACTTGATATTGATGGAGTTTCTGGAATTTCTACTAAAACGGTTAGTCCTCTGGATTTTTATTATGGTAGGCTTCATTCACCTAATCTTGCTGTTGAGGGGGCAGATATGAATGCAACAATCTTCTATGAAGTCTATTGTAACGGGTGTAATGTGAGTATGTTTACTTTTGCAAATGGATATGAGAGCTTGGATAGTATCAATTGGTATATATTAAATGGTATTGATAGTGATGTTAGTGCATTTAGTAATGCTAGAGGTGCTTTTGGTGGCAGTTCAATGGTTTTAGGTACAGGTAGTAGTATCATCACTTTGGTAGCACCGAGTTTACCATATGCAGATAGAATCAAATACGACCCTGAGCCTTGGTTAATATACAATAGGTTTAATAATAGTGCAGGTTCACACTCATTTAATGGGCGTTTTTTATCACTTGGAGCTACATGGGCTGGAAAAGGAAAACAGGGTATGACAGTTGATGAAAATGTATCGGTTAGAAAATATAAGAAGATGGATTGGTAAAAAAATTCTTTTGATATGATATACTTGCGTAAAAATTTATGGGAGTATATCATGACAGTGACAAAAAAAGTTGTATTTGTATCAAAAGATGATTGTATAGAGGAGTTAAAAATACTTTTGGGGACTATGATACAAGCTTCAAGAGTGGAAGATGGTTGTCTTTTATACAATATTTATCAGATGCAAGAGAAGCCTAATACCTTTGTAGTGGTTGAAGCTTGGGAAAATGAAGAAGCACTAGAAGGTCATAAAAAATCGGAACATTATCTGCTTTATAAAAGCAGATATGAGCAATTTACATCCGATAAATATTCAGATAACTTGATAAGTTTGGGATAAAATTTTATTAATTGTATATATTTAGCTCTTATTTACTATAATTAAACTTAATATATTTTTTTTAAAGGACAAACTTTATGAGCATACCAATTCACCAATATGATGCTGTGATTGTAGGAGCTGGTCTTGCTGGACTTGCCGCTGCAAGAGAGCTAAAAAGTGCGGGCAAGAGTGTAGTCGTTTTGACAAAGCTACATCCGCTTCGAAGTCATTCAGGGGCGGCGCAGGGAGGCATAAATGCCGCTTTTGCAAAAGAAGATAGTATTGAGCTTCATGAGTTTGATACTGTTAAAGGTAGTGATTATTTAGCTGATCAAGATGCTGTTGAGTTTATGTGTAAAACTGCACCGGAGCTTGTTAGGTGGATGGAGAAGATGGGAGCTGTTTTTAGTAGAAACGAAGATGGCACTATTGCTCAAAGACCTTTTGGTGGTCAATCTCACCCTAGAGCTTGTTATGCCAAAGATAGAACAGGGTTAACACTTCTTCAGACGATGTTTGAACAGACAAATCGTTTGGGTGTTGATTTTTTAGATGAATGGTATGTTGCTGATATCATCTATGAAGAGGGTGTTGTTAAAGGTGTTGTGGCTTATGACATCAAGACAAGTAAAAGTGCAATTTTTAATGCAAAAGCGGTCATGTTTGCAACAGGCGGATATGGAAGAGCATTTAAAATAAACTCAAACGCACATGCAAATACCGGTGATGCGCTTTCCATCGTAGCTAGACATGGATTGCCACTAGAAGATATGGAATTTGTTCAATTTCATCCAACAGGACTTGCAGGAACAGGAATACTTATGAGTGAAGCTGCAAGAGGAGAGGGTGGAAAACTCTTAAACTCCAAAGGTGAGAGATTTATGGAAAGATATGCACCATCTAAAATGGAGCTTGGACCTCGTGATCTTGTTAGTCGTTCTATCACTCAAGAGGTTTTAGAAGGCAGAGGTGTGGGACCTGACAAAGATGCTGTTTATCTTGATTTGACTCATCTTGGAGAAGAGCTTATAATGGAGAGATTACCAGAGCTTAGAGATCTTGCTATTACATTCTTAGGGCTTGATATGGTCAAAGAGCCTATTATGATCGCAGCAACTGCTCACTACTCAATGGGTGGAATTCCTGTAAGTATTGCAGGAAGAGTTAAAAAAGATGCAAAAGAGTTTGTAAAAGGTTTTTATGCAGCAGGTGAGTGTTCATGTGTGAGTGTTCACGGAGCAAATCGTTTAGGGGCAAATTCAGTTCTTGAAGCTCCTCTTTTTGGTCGTCATGTGGGTAAAACTATGGTTCAAGATATTGCTAATTTAGAACTTTTGGAAGTAGATGAGAGTGTAGCTGATGGTATGATCAGTGAGCTAAAGATGTTAGTTGAAAATAATGGAAATGAAAAAGTATCAAATTTAAGACTAGAGCTTCAAGCTTCTATGACTGAAAATGCTGGAGTTTTTAGGACTAAAGAGTCGCTAGAGAAAGCTAAAAAGTTTATAAAAGAGCTTAAACAGAGATATAAAAATATCAGAGTAGAAGATAAAAGTAAAGTCTACAATACCGATCTACAAGAGGCTATTGAATTTGGTCACATGTTGGATTTTTCTGCGTTTATTGTTGAGGGTGCACTACAAAGAGAAGAGAGCAGAGGTGCGCATTTTAGAAATGATTTTGATAGTAGAGATGATGAAAAATATCTAAAACATACTTTTGGATATATGGATGAAAACGGCGATATTAAGATAGAGTACACAGATGTTGCGCTTGGCAAATTTGTGCCAGAAGCAAGAACATACTAAGGATAGATTGATGGCAAAAAAGATGAAATTTAAAGTATTTAGATTTAATAGTGAGACAGACTTTCTTCCATATTATAAAACTTATGAGGTTGAGGTGAAGCCTGGAGAGGTTGTTCTTGATATACTAAACAGAATCAAATGGGAACAAGATGGTTCATTCTCATATAGAAGAAGTTGTAGACATGGAATTTGTGGAAGTTGTGCTGTTAAGGTAAATGGTAAAGCAACTTTAGCTTGTAAAGATAGAGTAAGTGATCTTGAAGATATATTTGGAGATGAGCTTATAATTGAACCACAGGATAAGAGTAGAGCTATCAAAGATATGGTAATTGATAAAGCAGATTTTTGGAAAAAATATAACACAGTAGAGCCATATCTAAAAACCAAAATCGATGAAGCTCCAACGGCTGAAAATCTTGTCTTACCAGAAGATGCAGAGAAGATTGATGAGGCTGATTATTGTGTTCAGTGCGGTAACTGTTACTACTCATGTCCGGCTGTAAATGTAAATGAGGACTATTTAGGACCTGCTGCTCTTGCGATTGCGTATAGATTTAATGCAGATGTTAGAGATGAGGGTAAAGAGGATAGACTAGATACTGTAAATAGATTGGGCTCTGGTATTTGGGATTGTGTAAAATGTTTTGAGTGTGCCGAGGCTTGTCCAAAAGAGTTAGATCCAATTGGAAAAATTACACAACTTCATCTTCAGACTTTTGAAGAGGAGATGGCTGAAGATAATGTAGCTGTTAGACATGCATATGGGTTTAAGCCCTCAATCGCTAAACACGGTCTTTTAGATGAGGGTGAACTTGTAAAATATTCTGAGGGAATTCCAGGAGTATTAAAACATGTTCCGGTAGCTTTTAAAATGTGGAAAAAAGGTAAAATTGTCATGCCTTGGAAGATGCCAAAAAGTAAAAATCTTGATGAAATTACAAAGCTTGTTGAAATTGCATCAACAGCAAAGTTTGAGGATTAAAAATGAGTAAATTAAAATATGCACTTTACACAGGATGTACAGCAAGAGAGAGTACGCCTGAACTTTTGATGTCAACATTGGCAATTGCAGACGCTTTGGATATAGAGCTAGTTCTTTTAGATGAAGCTTCGTGTTGTGGGGCTAGTCATCTTCAAGATTTTGACGATCAGTTATCTTTGACTTTGAATGCTAGAAATATAGTTTATGCAGAGAAATTAGGTCTTACAATGGTTACAATTTGCAACACTTGTCAACTTAATACTGCTATGACCAAAGAGAGATTAGATAGTGACCCAAAACTGAAAGAGACGATAAATAGCAAATTAAAAGAGGTTGGTTTAGAGTATCAAGGTAGTAGTGAGGTTAAACATTTTCTTTATGCTTTGGTTGATGACCTTGGATTAGAGGCGATTTCAGCAAAGGTTACAAAACCGTTAACAGATATGCAAATAGGTGCATTTTACGGATGTCATAACATAAGGCCATCTCATTTGCAAAATAAAAGTAATGGTGGCGAAAATGCATACAAGCCAACATCTATCGATAGATTGATTGTAGCACTTGGTGGGAAAAATGTTGAGTATGAGCATAAAAACAAATGTTGTGGCTTTCATGTAGAGCTTCAAGCGCCAAAGACAGCAAATCAGCTATCTGGTACTGCGATGTTAGATGCTATAGATAATGGAGCAGAGGCTATAGTGACTCCTTGTCCATTGTGCCATCTTAGAATGGATACACAACAAGCGCATATCTCAAAAGAGATAGGAAGGGATGTGAATATTCCTATCATGCATCTTCCTCAGATGGTTGGTCTTGCTCTTGGAATTGAAGCAGAAAAACTAGGTCTTAAACATCATGTGAGTGAAGTTACATTTGTTTAAGTTTAAATAGGAGTAATTTTATCCTAATTTAATTATTTTGTGATAGAATTACTTTGTATTATTTTAAGAAGGAGAAAAAATATGCCAAAAATTAATAAGTATGTCGATATCGATACAGTAGAGAGAGAGTCAAAAAAAGATTATATTGATAGACACTCACCGTTTATACATTGTGCAGAGAGTGCAAAAAGTGGTGAAATGTTTTCAGTAACAGTTAAAATGGGTGAAGAGTATACTCATCCTGATGATTTTGATCACTATATTGCAAACATGGCACTTTATAATGGTGATACACTATTAGCGCGTGCTGATTTTGTAGCTGGAGCACTTGGAAACATCAAAGCTCACGCAACTGTAACATTTAACATCATACCTACAAGTAAAAAGTTAAATCTTGTAGCACAATCATACTGTACAAAACACGGTGTGTGGGAAAGTACACCTGTAGAGGTTACTGTAGAGGATTAATCCTCTACATCTACTTTTAATAGTCTCTTGGCTATTATCGTTTTATGGAAGAGTTAAAACTGCTCAAAACGCTATATGAACAACGCTTTTTGGGGTATAAATATTTTAATGACATTAAAAGCACATCTAGTGAGGATTCTGACACTTTAGATATGCCTTCATCTTTATTGGATCTTCAAGCATATATCAATGATTGTTCTTTGTGTAATCTTGCAAAAGGGCGTAACAATATCGTTTTTGGAGAGGGAAACCCCCACGCTGATATAATGTTTGTAGGTGAAGGTCCAGGAGAGCTTGAAGACAATAGCGGAAGACCTTTTGTAGGACGAGCAGGAGAACTTCTAAATCGTATCATTGAAAATGTTTTGATGCTAAAAAGAGAAGAAGTTTATATAGCAAATATAGTCAAATGTCGTCCACCGGCAAATCGCGCACCTACAGAGGAAGAGGCACATAAGTGTAAACCATTTTTGATTAAACAGATTGAAATTGTGAAGCCAAAAATTATTGTAGCTCTCGGATCAACTAGTTATAGGTATCTAACAGGTGATGTTGATTCTAAAATATCACGTATAAGAGGAGAGATGATTAACTTTAAATCCTCAAGACTTATGCCAACATTTCACCCTAGTTATCTGCTTAGAAATCCTTCGGCAAAAAGAGAGGTTTTAAGTGACATGTTAAAAGTGAAGGCTATTTTATGAGATTTATATGGATAAGTTTAATTTTTGGGTCATTAAATATGATGTTTGCACAGAGTGGTTACTCAAAACTTCCTCCGGCTGAGATGATTATGATGGATTTTTCAGATGATGCAGATAATGTGAAATTGGTTGAAGATTTTTTAGCAACAACTGATGAGAATGTTACGGATATTGATATCCGTAACAGAGTTGAAAGTATTGATCCATCACAATTTATAGGAGAGGGCAATGTAAATGTCGCGCTTTTGGTACCTAAAAAAGTTATAGGTGCTTATGCAAACTCAATATCAAATGCAATAATCTCATATCTACTTTTTAAAGAGGCACAGTTTAAATTTGAAACTTTTGATAGCCAAGATGAGAGCCAAGAGTCAATTTTACAAAAAATGAGTGAAATTAAAAGCAGAGGATATCAGTTTGTAATTGCGCCATTTACACAAAAAGGTGCAGAAGTTATCTCAAACAGTATCCAAGATATGCTTGTTTTTATACCAACAGTTAATAAATATGATTTAAATACAACAAGTGAAAATATCATTTATGGTGGTATCGATTATAAAAGACAGATTGATCAACTGCTCCCCTATGCAAATGATAGAGTGGCACTTTTTGGTGATGGTAGCAAATTGTCTCATAAATTATCAAATTATACCAAACAAGAGGCGTATGAGAAGATTGTATATGCTAAAGATATTAAAAATATAAAAACAAATCTCTCTAGTTTTTTGAAAAAAAATGCAAAACTTAAAAAATCTTCTATTTTTTTAAATATGCCAATTGTAAAATCATCTCTAATCGCTTCACAATTAACCCAGTATGAGTTGCAACCACATGTTTTACTCTCAACACAGGTAAATTATAATCCACTTCTTTTTAAATTAACACAGTATAAGGATCGAGAATTTTTTTATATTGCCAACTCCATCTCTGGATATGATGCAAAGTTAAAAGATATAAATCTTATTTTAGGAAACAGTCCTGATTATAACTGGATTGATTATTCTACATCTATTGGTTTGGATTATTCATTTTCAAATCTATTAGATGGTGTTAGGGTTTTTGATGAAGATATCTATGATAATCAAATTGATTATCAAGTGAGAGTTGAAAAAGCAGGCGTTTCTAGTTTTGAACCGTTAGGTGATGGTAGGTTTGGGTATTAACCTGTTTTATTAGTTATTTATGCCAACTGCTTTTAAAAGTTCGGTTGTGCTGTCATACCATTGCAAAACGAAACTATCTTTCATTCAATATTAAAAAATACTTATATTGATACAATCATCTGCTTCCCTCTTTTATTTTTAATGTTGATATTTTAATAATTACTCCAATCTTTAACTTTTTGTTTTACAAAACCAGACATAAAGCTGTCATATAAATAGTTTATACTGTATGCATAGTTTGTGATTAGTAAATTTTAAAGGAGTAAGTGATGAGTGAAAAGTTTGATTTTAAAGAGTTGTTGAGATATTTTAACAAGATGGAGGGTATAGAGAAGATACAGCTTTGTATCTGTTAAGAGCCGATAGAAAATCACGAATGGAGTATTTTATATTTGACTTAGATGATGTAAAGGATGTTAGCGATGAAGAGATTGAAGGGCTTGTGAAAAGTTCACCAAAGTTTAAATCTGCTCTATCCATATATAGAAATGATAAAGAAAAATATCTCTATGTACGGTTTAATAGACTTAGTTATTTTGAAAACCTTGATATACACATCCCAAACTTAAATCCCCACTCAACATAACTATTTTTTATTTACCAAAGTGATTAAATTTAAACTCATCAGGTGGGCATATTATAGATAATTCTTCCCTACGCCGAATATGAAAATTATCAGATGCAAATCTTTTTAGTTTCTCTTTCATTGTCTGTGATTTAAGATCTTTTTGAAAAAAATCATCAGTTGCCTTTTTAAACTCTTTAAATGTCTTATAAAACTGATTTTCTAATACCTCTTTTTTGAAAAACTTCCATACTCTTTCGTGGAGTGAAACGGAACCCACACTTGCAAATTTGGTTCAGATTGGGTAAATAGGCAGGTATAAAAATCATCTTTATCTGTTTATATTTCTCTGTTTTTAGTGCTTCTTGGATGATTTCTGATTTATAATATCTTGCATTATCACTAAAATAGTATAAATCTCCTACTGTTGTGCTACTTATCATTTTATCTAATGTGGATTTTATTGTGGGATGTGTATAATCTCGTTTTTAACTGTGTTGAAAATTTAGTCATTTTTCTACTTTTTCTACTCATATTTTTACCCTCTTCTTTTATTGTTTAATTTTACTCTTTTGAGAATTAAACTTTTGAAAAAGTTGTTTGATTCTCTTGGGGTAGTATACTTCCAATATCTCGTTTTTTTCACTCTTTTATCCAATTGTATACTGTTCTATTTGTTACATCAAAAATCTCTGCAATTTCTTTTTTACTTTTACCGTTATTTAAGAGCAAAATTGCATGTGATCTTATTCGTGATTGCTTGGTTAAACCATTATTTCTCAACTTATCTAACTCTTTTAAAACTTCTGGACTGCTACTTAACGCGACTAAGCCAACAGAATTATTATAACAATTCTTGGAAGTCCATTGAGTCTTGAAACTTAAGGAGCCGTATAGTAGAGCAACTTTAACCTTTTTCTATGTTTTTTTAGATAATATATCAAATTAATATAAGAGGAGGTAAAATGGCAAAACAAAAAGTATATAGGCCAAATGTTGCTGCTGTTATTTTATCCTCTAAATATCCTCTAAATTGTGAGATTTTTATTGCAAACCGAAATGATATAAGAGGTAGCGTCTGGCAGTTTCCTCAAGGTGGTATAGATGAGGGTGAAACGCCAGAAGATGCACTTTTTCGTGAGTTAAGAGAGGAGATTGGTACTGATAGAGTTGAGATTGTAGCGGAGTGTCCTTTTTGGTTGAGTTATGATTTTCCAAATAAAGTATCAAAAAAGATGTACCCCTTTGATGGGCAGAAACAGAAATATTTTCTGGTAAAGTTAAAAGTAGATGCAAAGATAAACCTCAAAACTAAAGACCCAGAATTTATGGAGTATAAGTATGTTGGTTATGATAAAATTTTTGACTATATTACGCATATGAAAAAACCGATATACAAAAAAGTTTTAGAACATTTTAAAAAAAACGGATATATTTCGTAGAGATTTGGAGTAATATGTTAATCGTACAGAAATTTGGCGGTACTAGTGTAGGTGATTTGGAGCGTATAGCAAATGTAGCTGCGCGCGTAGCAAAGACAAAAGATCGTGGTAATAATCTTATTGTTGTTGTTTCTGCTATGAGTGGCGAAACCAATAAGCTTATTGGTTTCGCTGAGCACTTTAGCAAAAATCCTGCCTCAAAAGAGATGGATATGCTTTTAAGTTCAGGCGAGAGAGTGACAAGCTCTCTTTTGGCTATTGCTCTTGGAGAGATGGGGTATGATGCTATATCTATGAGTGGTCGAAAGGCTGGTATCCATACAAATGATATACATACAAGTGCTAGAATTTCTCATATCAATACTGAAAATATGAAAAAAAGATTAGATGAAGGGAAGATCATCATAGTTGCTGGTTTTCAGGGTATTACCAAAGATGGAGATGTCTCTACTCTTGGTAGAGGTGGGAGTGATCTTAGTGCGGTTGCAATTGCTGGTGCTATGGGTGCGGATTTGTGTGAAATTTATACAGATGTTGATGGAGTTTATACTACTGATCCTAGAATTGAGAGACGAGCTAAAAAAATTGATAAAATCTCTTATGATGAGATG
>CAYUSV010000025.1:0-21472 GCA_964447385.1 uncultured Campylobacterales bacterium
GACTACTTTTTTCAAACTCATACCAAATGCACCACGAAGAGTAGAGCCTATAAATCTATGCGGAATTACAGATGACAGTTTGAGGTAGATATCTAGTTTGTGATAAATTAACATAAGCTTTATTCCTTTGTCAAATATTATATATTTAAATTAGTTAATTATAAATTAAATTAGTTAAGTTTTGATTTTAAAATATTTTTATGACAAATGGTGTCGTCTTGTATGTTTTTAGTACTTTTAGAAGGGTGTAAAAAATTTGGAGCTTAGTTGGGCTATT
The DNA here is from genome assembly GCA_964447385.1 of uncultured Campylobacterales bacterium. Taxonomy (GTDB): domain Bacteria; phylum Campylobacterota; class Campylobacteria; order Campylobacterales; family QNZT01; genus SZUA-1433. The sequence goes on from CAYUSV010000025.1 coordinate 278, forward strand.
TTCTTACCTACATAGCACCCAAATTCATAGAAAATATTGGGAGTAACATAGCCACAACGATAAAACCGATCATCGCACCAACAAACAAGATAAGCAGAGGCTCCATAAGAGCTAAAAATAGATCTATCTTATTTCTATTCTCTTCAAAATAGAGTTGGGCTAAATTTTCCATAACCATTGCTACTTCACTTGTCTCTTCGCCAAGAGCGATAGCTTGAACAAACGATTTATCGATATCTTTGCCATGTTTGGTCAGTGAAGAGGAAAATTTTTTACCCTCAACAAGATCTTTTGAAGCATTTTGAAACTGCGCTCTTATAGCAACATTGTCCAAAATTCCACTAGCTAACTTTACAGCATGTACAAATGTCACGCCTGAACGAACCAAAACAGATGTGATATAAGAGAAACGAGCTAACTCAAAAGTCTGTATAATCTTTCCAAAAAGAGGCAGTTTTAACAAAAATGAGTGATAAGCAAATTTAAATGATTCACTAGTTTTGACCAAATATCCAAAAACAACCGAAAAAACCATGATAGAGATAGCAATCAAAAGCCAATAAGCACCCAAAAAATCACCCATAGCAATTACAACTTTTGTGACACCAGGAAGCTCCTGTTTTAGTTGAGTAAACATGCTTGTTATCTTTGGAACAACAGTTGTTAACATAAATGCAACCATTAAAACAGAGATAATAACAATAAAAGCAGGATAAATCATCGCTTGTTTTACTTTACCAGCGACTTTATCACCCTCCTCTACAAACCTAGCCATCTCAAAAAGCACTTCACTAAGACTGCCACTCTCCTCAGCTACCTTGATAGACTGTTTATAAAATGCAGGAAGTTCTATAATCTCTTGAGACTCCAAAGCGACATAGTAGCTTTTCCCCTCATCCATGCTTGTCTCTAGTGAGCTTAAAAAATCCACCAAAACAGGATCTTTTTCATACTGAAGCTTTGCTAAACGGATAACATTTACTATAGGAATGCCTGATTTTAAATAAATAGCTAAGTTTCTTGAAAGTGAAGCTAAATGTTTTGCACTAAGAGTATGTTTGCGTCTAAAATTGATTGATTTAAATATAGAATCCCCCGACTCTTTGATACTATCATAGATAATACCTTTAGAAGATAGTTTGCTCTTTACCTCTTCTATCGAAGCAGCTTCAATTCTGGCCTTTACCTTTGTGCCACTCTTATCAAATCCAGAATATTTAAATATCAATCTTTAAGCCCTACTCTAATAATCTCTTTAAGAGATGTCTCACCCTCACCGTAAAGCTCTAGCAACTGCTCATGAATTAGCTTCATACCTTTTTTTTGCATCTCTTGGCGAATCTCAAAATCAGTCATTTTATCTTTTAACATATATTTTACTTCATCATCCATCACAAGCAACTCTCCAACTGCTCTACGACCTGAAAAACCAGTATAGTTACACTCTTTACATCCCAAAGATTCATAGACTTTGATATCTTTATCTATATTAAACTCATTTGCAATATCATCAGGTACGCTACTGCTTACTTTACACTTTTCACAAAGTTTACGCACCAATCTTTGAGACAAAACACCAAGTAGTGATGAACTTATCAAAAAATCATCTACACCCATATCAACAAGTCTAGTGATCGCTGCTGCTGTGTTGTTAGTATGAAGTGTTGAAAGCATCAAGTGCCCCGTAAGTGCAGCTTGGATAGCAATCTCAGCCGTCTCTTTATCTCTAATTTCACCAACCATGACGATATCAGGATCTTGTCTTAAAATTGATCTTAATCCAATCGAAAAACTAAGTCCTGTTTTTACATTTACCTGAATTTGATTGATATTTTCAGCCTTATACTCCACAGGGTCTTCTACTGTAATAATATTTTTATCAGCAGTTGCTACTGTTTGTAAAAAAGTGTGAAGTGTAGTTGATTTACCACTTCCAGTAGGCCCAGTCACCAATATCATGCCATGTGAGTGTTCAAGTAATTTTTCAAAATCAGTTGTCAACTCTTTGGAAAACCCAAGCATCTCTAAAGTAGGAATATCTGAAGATTCACTAAGAATTCTCATAACAACTCGTTCTCCATGATAAGTAGGAAGCACCGAAACTCTGATATCAAGTCCCTTTCCTGCAATTTTGACCTGAGTTCTTCCATCTTGGGGAACTCTTCTCTCAGAGATATCAAGATTTGAGATAACTTTGATACGACTTATCACAAGTGTGATAATATTTTTATCCAAATCCACATGACGGACTAAAACACCATCAATTCTAAAACGAACCACACCCCTACTCTCATGAGTCTCTATATGGATATCCGAAGCCCCTCTCTTTAATGCTTGATAAAAGAGTGAATTTACAAACTTAATAATAGGTGCAGACTCTTCGCTTGTTAAGATATCAGAACTATTTTTTAGAAAATCGGTAAATGACATCTCTTCGTCTAAGAGTTCGCTCTCACTCTCTTCATTGATCTCAGAAGAGAGTTCACGGTCAGTTCTTATCTCAAGATAACGGTGATATAACCTCTCATATGAATCCTTATCTAAAAATGCCAAAGGGTATGAGACATCAAGTTTTGAGAGTAGATTAAAACCATCACCCAATCTGTCATCTTTTAAGATTGTGTATATCTCATCTTCTATTTTTGTAAAAAGCAGTGCATTTTTCAGACATAAGTCATGATCAACATTTTTAACAACTTCTGGATAAAGATCAAGATCTGAAAAGTTTTTGATATTATTAAGTTGCATCTATCTGCCTTTTAAAAATCTAAATTGATAACTGGTTCACTACGAATCTCATGTCCATTAGCATCAACAAAAATCTTAGTTCTATTACCAAACTCATCAATTTTAAAATAGTGATCAGCCTCTAGCTCATTTTGGTCATAACTTTGGTCTATAATTTCAGGAGTAGAAACATATCTCTGCTCATACTCTAGTGCCAACTCATTTTCCAACAAATCCATTTTTCCAAGCAACTTTCTAATTTCTGTTAAATCCCCACTCTTTTTCACGATATATGGTGTTAACATGATAACAAGATTTGATCTAACTTTATCTTTTGTCACATGTCTAAATGGAATACCAATAATAGGTATATCACCCAAAAGTGGGATTTTACTCACATTATCAGTATATTTATCTTTTACAAGACCACTTATGATAACAGTCTCACCATTTGTTACGATGGAAGTTGTCTCTACTTCACTTTTTGTAGTTGTAGGCAAACCAACAGAACCACCAACAACATCTTCTAAAACTACTTTTACCTCCAATGATACTTTATTATCAGCAGAAATTCTAGGTTTGACTTTCAAAGTCAAACCAATATCTTCTCGTGTGTAACTGTTTTGTGTCATTCCGGTAGTACTTGTAGGTGTTGCCTTTTGGCTAAGTATCGATTGTGTACGACCTGAATAGAGTGAAGACTCTTTGTTGTTAACACACAAAATTGAAGGCTCCGATATAATTGAAGCTGCGTCATTATTTTTATATAAAGATATCGTTACACCAAGTGCTAATGCCTCTTTTAAATTTGGCAACAGATTACTTATGCCAGAATATTGACTAGTACCTACTAAAAGATTTTTAAAATCATTAACAGGTTGTAAACTACCACCAAGTGAGCCACTAAACCCAAACAGTCCAGAATTTGTCACCATGCCACCACCAATACCATATTTTGCACCAATTTGAGACGCTTTTTCATCACTAAACTCTAATATTCTAGCCTTTACATAAACTTGTTGACGCTCTACATCAAGTTTCTCTACAACAGCCGTAATCTCTTTTATCTCTCTTTCAGTAGCATAAACAACTATAGCATTTAGCTCAACATCTACTGTAATCGTTGGTTTATTTTTACCAACAATACTTGGAATTGTCTCCATCTTTGTTGTTTTAGAGCTCAACATATCTGTAGGTGAAGCTTTAGAGCCTTTGATCTTATTCCCTGGAGTGTTTACCACAACCTCTTTTTCCTGATGTTTAATTCCCTGCGCAAAACTTTTATCTGTAAGCAGTTTTTCTAATGTCTTAACAATCTCAACAGCATCAGCATTTTTGATATAGATAATCTCCATCCGTTTATCTACAGTCTCATTCTCTTTATCTAAGATTCTAATTTTAGGAATTAACTTTTTTATATTTGCTTTTTTTCCAACTACAATGACAGAGTTTGTAGCCTCATCAGCAAAAACATCAATTTTTTGAGTCTCTATCTTTTTATCAAAGATAAGATTTGCAAGTTTTTGCACCTTTGGAGCTACGCTTTTTGCATCAGCATTATGCAAAGTCACAAACTCTACCTGCGCTTTTTCTCTACGATCAAGCTTATAGATAAGATCTCTAATACTTTTGATATTTTGTGGAAAATCAGAGACAACAACAGCATTATTTTCATATGAGAGTGTAATTTTTCCATATTTACTCAAAAGAAAATTTATCTGTCTTAAAATTGTCCGAACATTTAAATTTTTGACATGTATAACTGTAGTTTGAACTTCACCAACATCAGAGGTACCATACACGGGAGGTGCAGTTTTAGTAGCATCAGAACTTCTGATAACTTTTAAAAAACCATTTCTAGTGTCTCTTATCGTAAACCCTTTTGAGTTTAAGACATTTACTAAAAGTGTATAAATTTGATCTTTTTTAACAGGTTTTACAGAGACAAAATCAACCTTTCCCTGAATATTCTCACCAACCAATATGTTTTTACCAGTAATTCTAGCAACCATCTTAACAAAATCTACAATTTTCAAATCTTTGAAGTTTATATTGACTTCATCTGATTTACTCTCTGTTTTTGCCACTAACAAAGTAGTTGAAAGTATCGATGCGACAACTATAATTTTTAAAAATTTATTCATTTTACATATCCCTAATTAACATTAAATTCCAATTCAAGCTCTTCATCTGCTCTAGATACAGTGATAGATAACCCATCAAGTGTCTGTATCTCAGAATAATAGCTCATAACATCAGAAAGACTTTTGATCTCTTTACCATCAATAGCCTTAATCACATCCCCACTTTTTAACCCTGCTTTGTCAAAAAAAGAACTCTTTTTTACATAATTGACCCTAAATCCCTCTAATGCACCATTTTTTCTAAGCTCTTGAATTCTGATATTTTTCCATATTTTATTTGGATTTTTTACATAAGAGTTAAGTTCAGCTCTTGTAATTTGTGTTGGTTCACCTGGAAAAAACAGAGTACCAACCTCTTGGACTTCTGACTCAATCTGTGAAACTTGCATACTATTTGATCTTTTTGTCTGACTTTTTTTATCTCCATCTTCTAACACTATATCATATTTGATACCATTTTTTTCAAGTACCGCCCGTCTATCATAAATCTCAATTAATTTATAACCAACATATTTCTCATTTTTATATAAAAATGTTGTACCAAGTTGATCTTCAAGTACAACAAAACCATCACCTTCAGAGAAAAAAGTTCCCTTTAACTTGATATCATCAATACGATTGTTAGTCTGCAGTTGTTCAGTTTGCGTATTAAAGTCCTGTTTAACACCAATAATATTTTTTGCAAGATTTATATTGTAGTGATAAACAAAACTCTCCTCTTTTGGTATAACCAAAGCATCTTTATCTAAAAAAAACAGAGCCATACTCCAAAGAATTTTTGCGATTGCAACCGGCAACAAAACATAAAACGCAAAAGTGTAAAGGTAATTAATCGATTTTTGATTCATAAATATACCCTTCATCACTATTTTTAAAATACTGTCTTAAAAGTGGACTACTTTTAAACTCGTCACTAGGTTCTAACACAACTTTTATACTCTTCAAGGAGAGATCAACAACGCCATTTAAAACTCCAAAATCACCCTTGGCAAAAATCTTTGCTCTTTTAAAATCCCAAAGCACATATGTAACCTCAAACAAATCAGCACTATATTTAAATATTTTTTGCAAACTTTGTGATGCTTTTACATTTGATGCTGTTATTTTGTTATAAAATACAAACGCCGATAGAGAAAGCTCTTCTAAAACGACCGACTCTATACCATCATAAGAGATAGATACATTATCACTCTTAAGTGAAAATAAGCCATCATTTAAACTCTCTTGTGTCACACTAATTTGCTCAGATTTAAGAGTATTTACAACCATATAATAAAAATTTACTCTTGGCATAAAAATTATCAATGCTAAATAAAACAGAGCTAAAAACATCAAAGCTTTTTTCATTTTTTTATCTCCAATCTAAGCTTAGATCTACTCTCACTCTCTCTTATGATATCAATCTTTTTTATCTGTAGTGTTTGATTTTGAATCTTTTTAATAAGTTGATTTAACTCTCTAGCATCAAGTGAATCAAACTCCAACACTCTTGAATCTGACTTTGTAAAATCTTTTGATGGTGCTTTTATCTTCTGTAAATTTAAGACAAATCTTTTGGCTATCTTCTTGTCTTTATATTTTTTTTTGAGCATTGCTAACTCTTTTGCCTCTTTTTCAAACAGAAGAATCTCCTGTTTTTGTTTTATATACTCATCTTTAGCACTCTGCTTTTGTATATACAAAACAAGTAACAATACAACACTAAATGCTATAAAAAACAGAAAATTAGTAGCTCTCATGAATTTATCTTTAGCGTCAAACGAGAATTTATAAAATTAGAACTCTTTATCTTGATTGTTTTTAAAAGTTTAGCTTTGATATCTTTCTCTCTATCTTCAGAGCTTACTTTTATCACAACGACTGTCTCTTTAGGATTTGTATTGATACTCTCTATAAACTCCCCTTTTTGTAGATTAAGCGAATTTAGTGCAAATATCTCATCTCTCATCTTTTTTTGTGTTTTATAAGTTTTAATCAACGATTGCTTGATACTCTTTAGCTGCATGGAGGTTTGAGGTAGATTGTTTTTGGCTACAATTTGAGTTTTTTGCTCCTCTAACTCTTTAGTCGCACTTTTATAATTTATCAAATCAGCAGTAAATGAAACAAATAAGAGAGCAACACCAGAAGCTATGAGATAAAACTCTTTAGCACTTATGATAGAGCTCTCAAAAGAGCTTAAAGTGACTCTATTTTTTGAGAGTTTTTTATCTTTTAAATAATCACCTATATCTTTTTTAGACTCAGTACAGACTCTAGGAACTTGCAAGATAAGTGAGTTTAAATTTATAAGCGAACTACTCTCATCAACTCCACAACACCCCTCTAACTCACTAAACTCATTTTGTGCAAAATAGATAGCAGAAACTTTGGCATTTTTAATAAATTTTTTAGAAATTTCTTTTGCGATTTTATCCTTATCATAAGCAATTATGATAAACTCATCACCACTTTTACTCACCTCATAAACAAAGTCACCCTCCGGCAGACTTCCAGCATATACAGACTCCGCCAAATTTTTAGCAGCACGAATTTTTTTGACAGGAAGCTCTAGCTTTTTTACCCAATAAAACTCAGGTGAGAGTATGACATCATACACTCCACTCTCTTTTATAATACTTGCATGAGTAAAATAGAAAATCGTACTATTACTCTTGAAAATTTTTGTCAATGTTACTTATCCTCGTAGTTGTGATGTCATAATCAAATGTCACATTTCTTTTAAAATTATCAGTATTAAAAACTATAGTACATTTTACCAAATATTGTCTGTTTTTATCAAACGATGAAATATTATAAATATCTTTAAGCTTTTTTAAATCTGGATCAGTGCTGTTAAACTCTTTACAAAAGTCTACTTCATCTATCTCTTGATAACGATTATCTGTGATTAAATTTATAGTTTGCGTACTATTTAACCTATCACAATCTAAAAGCTGTTTTGAGCTGTTAACATCTCCAAAATAAAACGACTCCTCCCATAAATCGCGACTTATCTTATAAATATTTGGATCGGCACTTATCTTATAGTATTGATCGAAAATTTTTTTAAGGTGGGAAAAACTATAAATTTTCCCCTGTGTAAAATCAAAATCCTCTGCCACAATCTCTGTATAAGCACCCATCTCTATATCATCTTTATCTATCGTATCACTTAAAATATTTAACAAAGTACGCTTCTGGCTTAACTCAAATTGGTTAAAATAATTTATCAAAGGTCGCTCCAAATACTCAATCTTCGTCCCATTTTCATCAAGTCGTATCTGATCAAGTATATAGTTAATATTTAGCTTCCCCATCAAGGACTCTATATCAAAACCAAACTCTACCCCTGTTTTTGGCTCTTTTAAAGCTGGCATAAAAATCAAAATCTGCTCTAAATCCTCTTTTTTCTTGATATTTTTACTATTTAAGTTTAACATCTGTACAAAATCTTTAAAAACTACAGAAAATTGATTTCGTGCATCAAGATAGACAACTTGATCAAAACTCTTTTTTGATATTGAGAGTGAAATTAATACCAATGCGGAGATAATAGCAATAAATCCGATGGTCATAAGAAGTACAATTGCTTTTTTCATAATGGTTAAAGTGACTTTCTCTTATAATAAATCTTATTTTATTCTATAACATTATACTTAAAATAAAACTATTTTAAAAAGGAATTTTATGAAAAAAGGTTTTTCACTCATAGAGATTATGATTGTTATCATTATTTTGGGCTTACTAGCTGGATTAGTACTTCCAAACTTATTAGGTCAAAGCGAAGAGGCAAAGAAAAAAATCGTCTGTATCCAGATGCAAAGCATCAATGATGCATTTAAAAATTTTAAACTTCAAAATGGCTTATACCCATCTACAGAAGAAGGCATAAACGCGCTCATCTCAAATCCTGATCCAGAGACTTACAAAAGTTATCCAGATGGTGGTTTTTTAGATGGAACTGCACCAGTAGATCCTTGGAAAAATCCATACATCTACCTAAACAACGAAGGTACAATTGAGATGATCTCTTTGGGTGCTGATGGCAAAGAGGGTGGCACAAAAGAGAGTGCTGATATCACTTTTTCAGGCTGTAAAGCAAAATAATATAATTGGCAGATAATTTTATCTGTCAATAATTGACGTAAATAACCTAATTTAACACTACTTGAAATATACTGCATCCAACTCAAATTAAAAAGTTATAAAACTGACTAAGGCGTACTATTCTCACTCAATAGGTATAAAAATTTGATAATTGTTACCAAATCTAAAGTAGTGCTTTTCAATATCTGTGGAAAAATATGAGATAATTTTGGGAGTAAGTATCTTTTTCTCAAAAATTACAAACTGTAAAAAATCATCTCTATCACTCAACTTTAAAATAGGGTTTTCTTCAGTTTTTATAACCTTAACTTTTTGATCAAAAAGTTTTGCAAGATTTTGAAAATGACTGATAATTTTTTCGTTCTCTTCACTATTTTCAAGTTGTACATCAAAAAGCGATATACCCATTTTTAGTTGTGAAGATATATCAAATATGATCGAAGATATTTTTTCAGCTTTTTTGCTATCTGAACCTAGAAAAACAGACTCTTTTATATGAAAAAAACCACTTTTACCAACTTTAAATATTGGTAGTTTAAGTTTATAAAACATCTTAAGATTATCATTAAAAAAATCTTTTGTTGTTACAATTAAACCAATATAGTGTCTATCGATATCGTTTGTTATAATATTTTTAGAGTCATCATCATGAAAATCAAATTCCACAAGCATATTAGCACTCTCGTAACCCTTTATCTTATCTAAAACTCTTGAAAATTTAGAGTTTATGACTTTGAAAATTAACTTTTTGCTATTTAATTTTGAGTGTAAAATCATTGTATCATTTGTAAGTATCTCTATCTCTTGGTCACTCATAAGTTTCATATCTATATAACAGTAAATATTTTCGCCAAAAGGGATTGGAAATTGTCCAAACTCTCTTTTGACACTCTTATAAACTCCTTTTAAAACATGTGGATTTCCAACAGCTAAAATAGTATCATTTGGAAGTAACATCGTTGATGGGGTTGGCAAAAGTAACTTATGCTCTCTAAATATTGCTGCTATATTCCATCTTTTTTGATCAATATTTCTTATATGTCTATATACATAAGGACTACCAAACGGAATTTTAAATTCCATAATTTCACCGGTTCCTATTCCAATATTTTGTGCAAAAAGAGGGAGATCTGGTAAATAATTACTAAAGGCATTAGAGATATTATCATGTACATCAATAGTTGTAAGGTTTTGATCATTAAACTCTAAATCCCATTTGTCAATAAGTACAATTTGCATCTTGGGATAAACTTTTCTAATATTTGAATAACTCTCTTGTGTATCAATTTTACTTGACATAATAATCATACATTGATAAAAATCTTCACTTGTTAAGAGTGTAGAGAGCTTCGCATAACTTGTAGGATCAAATTTAAAATATATAAATTTTTCTGTTTTTGATTCTGGAAGAGTTATATCATTGTTGTATACGACAAAATATTTATTATTAGTTGCATCCGAGCTCACAACTCTTTGTAAAAATCTCTGCGCAGTTTTTCCATCTGCCAATATCAATATCTTTTTCAATCAACTAATCCAATCTGATCTCTACCGATTTTTGGTGTGCGCCCAAACCTTCAATTTTTGCCAAAAGTGCACACGGCTTTGATAATTGCTTAATTCCTTCAGCACTCATACTGATGATAGAAGTTTTTTTCATAAAGTTTTCAACTCCAAGCGGAGACGAAAACTTTGCACTTCCTCCAGTAGGAAGCGTATGATTTGGACCTGCTATATAATCTCCTATAGCCTCAGGCGTATACCGACCCATAAAAATTGCACCTGCATGTCTTATCTTTGGTAACAGATCAAAAGGATTTTCTATCATAAGTTCCAAGTGTTCGGGGGCTATCTCATTTATAAACATACACGCTTCATCTATATCTTTTGCTACAATGATAGCACCACGATTGTCAATAGATGATTTTGCTATCTCTTTTTTCTCTAAAGTCTCCAACGCTTTATATACTTCATCTTTTGCTAAAAATGCAATCTCTTTTGAAGTAGTAATCAAAATAGAGCTAGCCATCTGGTCGTGTTCAGCTTGGCTTAAAAGATCATACGCTAGATGAGAGATATTAGCATGACTATCAGCTAAAATTGTTATCTCACTAGGTCCGGCTATCATGTCTATATTTACCTCACCATAAACCATCTTCTTAGCAGTAGCTACAAATATATTTCCAGGTCCTGTTATCACATCTACTTTTGGGATACTCTGCGTTCCATACGCCATAGCTGCTATTGCGCTAGCACCCCCTACTTTGTACGCTTTTTCAATTTTACACAGATGCATTGCTGCTAAAAGAAGTTCATTTATCTCCGCATTTGGTGTAGGTGTACAGACTACAATCTCTTTAACCCCTGCAACAATAGCCGGTATTGCATTCATCAAAAGTGAACTAGGATATGCCGCTTTTCCCCCCGGTATATACAATCCAGCACGATCTACTGAACTTACTTTTTGACCAAGCACGATACCGTTATCTTCAAAATCAAGCCAAGATGTAGGAAGCTGTTTTTTATGGTATGCAAATATACGATCATATGCTAAATGTAAAGCATCTTTTAAATTAGTATCAATTGAGTCATAAGCTTTTTTCATCAAACTGGTATCAATTAAAAGATCATCATCATCTTTTACTACCCACTTATCATACTTTTCTATATGTTTTTTAATTGCACCATTTTTATAAATTTTTACCTCTTTTAAGATAGATTCTACAGTAGCTTCAACACTTTGCATATCCATTTTTCCTCTTTGTAAAAGCTTATAAAATTCCTCTTTGAAACTACTCTCACTGCTATCTATTATCTTCACTAAATCTTCTCCTATATCTTAAAACCATACTCTCATTTCCAATAACCCCACCTTGATGGATATACAACAAATTATTTTGAAATTGTGGCTGATGCGCTAACAGACACAACCATCCAAGTGGATCATACAAAAGATCAAACTCAATATCAGTCTGTTTTTTTAATTCTATCCAAATTTCAAAAAATTCTCTATAAAGTTTTCCAAAATGGTATTTTTTATCAAGTGATAATATAGTTGGATGTAAGTTTTCATCCTTTTGTAACTCTAAAAACTGTTTTTTGAGATATTTATGATCTCCTACACACGCACATGTATATACTTTTTGTTTTAAATACTTTTGCAAATACAAAGCTGTAGTTCCAGTACCCGATGGCAAAAATATATCTGCATCTATATCTTTAAGCTCATCAGCCAAAATCTTTATACCAAACTCAGCCTCTTTAAAATGTCCACCTTCTGGGATAAATAACTCATCTTTTTTAATTTTTTGAGGGTATTCACTCTCAAAAATTTGCATGCCATTTTGCAAAGCGTATCTATAATTTCCATTAGGATTGTTTTTTAAAAACGAAGCTATATGATCTACATAATACTCAAATTTAACACCTTTTAGTTTTGTCAATACTGAAAGTGAATACATAGCATTTGATTGAGGTGAGCCATAGGAGATGATTTTTTTTATATCTTTAAAATCATGATTTAGGTAGTAGTGAAATTTTCTAGCCTTATTTCCTGAGAAATGATCATTTATAAGATCATCTCTCTTTATAAAAAAGTTTTTATTGTCAAAGAGTATATTTTGAATTGGTGAGGATTTAATTTCGATCAAGACAATTTAAGTCACTAAATGCTTTTTTCAAACGATTAACAAGCGTTTTTTCACCCTCTCTTAACCAGACACGAGGATCATAATATTTTTTATTTGGTTTATCTTCGCCTTTTGGATTTCCAATTTGAGATTGTAGATAGTCTCTATTTTTTGCCTCATATGCTCTTACACCATCCCAAAATGCCCATTGGGTATCTGTATCTATGTTCATCTTTATCACACCATAACTTATAGCTTCTGTGATCTCCTCTTGGCTTGAACCACTTCCACCGTGGAAAACAAAATCAACAGGTTTGTTTTTAGTATTTAATTTCTCCTGGATATATTTTTGTGAATTATCTAAAATCTTTGGCTGAAGCTCCACATTTCCAGGTTTATAAACACCATGTACATTTCCAAATGATGCTGCTATTGTAAACTTATCACTAATTTTACTTAATCTCTCATAAGCTTCACAAACCTCTTCGGGCTGTGTATAAAGAAGAGAGTTATCGATAGTTGAGTTATCAACTCCATCCTCTTCACCTCCGGTAATTCCAAGCTCGATTTCAAGTGTCATGCCAATTTTACTCATTCTTCTTAAATACTCTTGACAGATAGATAAATTTTCTTCCAATGTCTCTTCTGAAAGATCTAACATATGAGAACTAAAGAGTGGTACGCCATAATTTTCAAAGTGTGCTTCACTAGCCTCTAACAAACTATCAATCCAAGGTAGCAGTTTTTTAGCAGCATGATCTGTATGCAGTATCACAGGTATTCCATATGCTTTTGCCAGCAAATGAACATGTCTAGCCCCGCTTATAGCACCTAAAGTTGCTGCTTTTTCATTTTCGTTACTAAGACTTTTTCCTGCAAAGAAAGATGCTCCACCATTTGAAAACTGTATAATAACTGGTGAATTAACAATACTAGCTGCCTCTAATACTGGATTAATTGAGCTTGTACTCACAACATTTACAGCAGGTATCGCAAAACCCTCTTTCTTGGCAATTGCAAAAACTTTTTGCACATCATCACCTGTTAATACACCAGTATCTACTACATCTAAGATTTTTTCGCTCATCTTGAAACCTTTAAACTATTTAATACTAATATCGGCTTTGCTTCTTAATTTTTTAGAAATTTCTTTCATCTTTTCTTGAAACTTCTCTACTCGTAAATTTTGTTCAATACCCTTCTTTACATCTTTAAGCTTAACATTTCCAGCTGGTTTTTTATCTTCTACAAGTATTACATGATAACCAAACTGTGTTTTAACTGGTTTTTTAGTATATGCACCTTTTTTAAGAGCGAAAGCTGCATCACTAAACTCTTTGACCATTCTTTTTCTATCAAACCAACCTAAATCTCCACCACTAGGTCCACTAGGTCCTGTTGATTTTTCTTTAGCAAGCTCAATAAATTTTGACTCTAAATCTTTAGAAGCTTTAAGCTCTTTTATAACAGCTTTTGCATCTGCTTCGTTAGTTAATAAAATATGTTTTGCCTTAGCAGTCTCTGGCTTTTTAAATTTTGATGAATTATTTTTATAAAAGTTTTTTATATCTGCATCTGTAATTTTTATACTATCAAACTCTTTTTTCATCCAAAGTTCTAGTGCTAAATCTCTTTTTACATTTTTAAGTGCTTTCTTAAATTCTGGCTCCTTCTCCATGCCAGCTTTAAGTGCTACATCTCCTAAAAGCTTCTTCTCTATAGCTTGATCAACCACCTTCTCTTTCTGCTCTTTTGTCATTTGATCAAAATTAGCTCCTGGAATTACTTGTAAAATAGCAGCTATATCTGCATCTGTAATTTTATTACCATTAACTGTTGCATATGTTTTTGCATTAGAAACTGACACAAAAAGTGAAATTGCCAACATTGAACCTACTAAATATTTTTTCATTAGAATCCTTATTTAAAAATTTAAAGATAACTATATCTTTTGTTTCCTAATAAAAAGCAAATAGTAAGTTCAAAGTCATAGTATTATGCTAAATTTTGCTCCCTGTTTTACATTTTCTACCTTCAATTTTCCTGCACAACTCTTTTCAATAATAAATTTTGACATATAAAGTCCAAGCCCCGTTGAGCTTTGTGTGTCATTTGTTGTAAAATATGATTCAAAAATTTTATCATGTATCGACTCATCTATACCTCCGGCATTGTCAATTACTTCAATATATTTTTTTTGATCTTTTATAAAAGTATTTATCTCAATTTTTGGATTTATAATTTTTCGTTTTATTAAGATATTTTCACTATTTTTAAGTAGATTAATGAGTACTTGAATCACCTCGTTAGAGTAAGTATTTAACTTAATATTGGATTCATAATTTGTAACTACACAAACATCATTTTTTGTAAAAGATGAGGAGAGTATAAAAAGTGCTTTATCTACCAATGCCTCTAGTGATGTATCTTGTGTTCTTTTAGATGGTTTAAAAAAATCGGTAAAATCATCAATAGTATCTGAGAGATGTTTGACATAATCTTCAATTTTCCCTAATGATTTTAAAAAAAACTTTTCATCATATTTATCTAACTCAATTTTAACTTGAAGTCCAGTAGAAGCTGCACTAATAGCACTTAGCGGTTGTCTCCACTGGTGCGCAATTAAGCTCATCATCTCACCCATTTGAGCCAATTTACTATTGTGAATCATAATAGAGTCTTTATCTCGGCTTTTTTGTACCTCCTCTTTGACTCTTAATTCAAGTTTTTGATTAAGCTCTTGAAGCTCTTTTGAAGATACTTTTGCAATATTTGTTAATGCTTTTGTAACTTCTAAATTTAGGTCCATATTCTTGTAATGTGATTTGAAATTTATATCAAATTTTTGTTTTTTTACAGATTCGCTAAGTACTAAAATAGACATACTTTGATTTAAAAATATTGACTCTTCTTCATTTGCGAAAAACTCACCATACCCAAAAAAACCAGCATTTGCACCAAGCATCTTATAAGGTTCTATTTCAGCAAAAGCTATACTTTGTAAAAATCTCCTACGCCCTGCTGAAGCATATATAAATAGTGACTCTATTGGTTCATTGTTAGCAATATCTTTGATAAGAGTTTGTGTATTTTCAAGCATTTTTTCTGCATTTCCAAATGCTATTTGCACGCTTTCATTTTGTCTCATTTTTGTTGCAAATATCAGTGAGCCATCACCTGGATTTGAACGAACCGATCTTGCTATATAGGAGCCTGATTTTTCATCTTTTATTACAAATGGAAATTGCAAACCACTCAATGGTAACTTTTGGGCAATTTGTTCTCCTAAATATTTCTCATAAAGTTTATATACTGACATTTTATCTACACTAATTACTCTATTATCTTTTGCTTTAGTTATCTTAAATTCACGACCTACAGGCTCCCACTGTGATGTATATCTATTTGATGCATTAAGTTTGTCTCCACTTAAAGAGAGGGCAACAATAGCATTCTTAGATATATTTGAGTTATCAAATACAAATCCACCGTCAAATTTACCACCGTCGCCACTAAGTCCACCGGATATAACTATATCTTTTTTGACAGTTCTAATCCCATCAATAATTAAAGAAGCATCAACATTTTCATCACTAACAAAAAGAATAACTACTTTTGTATCTTTTTTAACAATTTTTTTTGCTAAACAGACACCAGTTGCAAAACTTTGATCTTTATACTCTGAAAAAGCAGAGTTAAGCATTGTGTGTTCAAAAATGGAGATAGAGATAACTGTATTTTCAGTTAATATTCGTCCATCTATCACTTCACCATCTGTTGTTGTACCTATTACAGTAGCACTTGGCAGAAGCGTGGAGATCAACGTTGTAATTTTTAAAATCTCTTTATGCTCTTTTTGGTGTGAAAAAATTTGAATTAAAATATCATTAGAATCTGTAATTTGATTCTCATAGATATAATCTTTAAATTTCTCATCACTTCTAAATCTAATGTTAAATGTTTTCATAAAATACAACAACCTCAAAAGTTAAAAATCTTAAACTAAAGAGATATTATATTAAATTTTTTATAATAAAACAATCAAATGTAAAAAATATTAAGATTTATATGTTAAAAATAGAGATTATTTATTTAAATTTCTCTATTTTTTGCAAAATTAAGTAATAGTAACTAAAAATATATTTTGACCATTATCAGAATATGTTTTAATATCCGCATTTAAAGCAGTCAAAGCATTTTTTACATGCTTTGGTACAATTTGAGTAACTATGCTATTATGTGAAGTCCTATTTAATACTTTTTTGAGAATTTTATCTACAAATATATCATCGTTATCATCGTTATTTACGGTAATTATCTCAATTTTAAGATTATTTTGTAATTTATAGACATTTACATCTACATGTAGACCTTTTAACTCATGATAGCTATCTAATATCCCTCTTAAAACATCGCTAAGAGCAGAAGCAGAGACTTTAGCATGTATATCTTCACCTGTTTGTTTAAACTCCTTGGTCACTTCTTTTCCATTTAAAGTTGCTTGTATAAAATCCAATCTATCTTTTAAAATATTTAAAACGACAAAATTGATATCAATTTCATCTTCCTCTTCTTTATCAATTTTTTGTGCACATGGCTCTTTTATATGAAGTTCCCTAAGCAAATAATTAAAATTTTCAACCATCTGCTCTTTTTCTTGCGAATTGTCAAGCTCTTGTATTTGAGTTTGTAGCGCTTTTATATAAGTGTTAATTCTATATTTTTGAGATTTATCTTGTGCGCTAGTATTTAAAGAGTAAATATCATGGCTTGATAACTTGATGATATACATCTCTTTAGTTAAAAGCTTTATTTTATTGACTAAAATATTAAAACTATACTCTTTAGACCTATTTTTTAGTGTGATAAGAAAGTTAAAATCATCACTATGAGTTATAAGATCAATCCAAGTTGATGGATGGTGAGAATTTAAATAATTTGGATCACTCATCTTTGGTACAAATCTATAAAGTAACTTTGTTTTTGACAAGACTCTATTAAAAAGTGAGTTTTCACCAAAAAACTTTACAAAGTTTTTATTTGATTCAACAATTTGATTCCTATTTTTGTCATAAACAAATAGAATATTTTGATCTATATCTAAAAAACTTCTGTAAATTTTTAAAAACTCCTTTGCTTCATTTATCTTCGTATCAATCATATTCTCAAATATCGATCCACTCATAAACTTATCCTCTCGATTTTTTAAGATAGAATTTACTCTTGTTTTAAATATCATATGATCAATAGGTTTTTTAACAAAGTCTAAGTTCTCCATCCTAGCATTTTTATAATTTCCCTCTATATAATCCTCAGTCAAAAGCATAACTTTTGGAACAGATTTAAGTATTTGAATTTTATTGAGCCTTTGAATGATATCATATCCACTAAGCGTCGGTAGAGTATCATCAACTATTATCAGATCAAGCGTTAGATAACTTATAACTTTTTGCGCTGCTTTTAAATTACCTGCTTCATAGACTTTGAAGTCTCCTAAATCATTTAAAAGTTTAGTTACTAAAAAGATATCTGTTGAGTTTTGACTGATAAGCAATATTTTATATTTTTTCTGCTCTTGTTTGCGGTATGATATAATATTTTTACCAAACTGAACCTCTTCATATGCTTCTATTGCCATCTTTTATATCCTTATTAAATTCTATAAGGTATATCGGTATATTTAAAGAAAGTTTTACTAATTTTACTTTTTGTTAGAAAATATTTTATCTATTATATTTTTCGTTAGATTTTTTAAGAATCCTTCATTTTTATCTTTATAGATAAGAGGTCTGACTGACTTTATTGTACCAAGTCCTACACGAGCAGTTAAAACACCATTTGCTAACCCTTGCGCTCCATGCATTGAGAGTTTTGAGAGCATTGTGCTACCTAAGACATCACTAGAGTGATGAGTTAAAAGTTCAGTTACACTTGCAAATGCAATATTTATAAAGACATTTTTAATTAGGGCTAATTCTCCTAAAAAATTTGGTTTATATCCATAAACCTTTGAAATATCTCCAATCATTGCATATGAACGAGAGATAATTAAAATTGCATCTATAAAAGCTACGGGACTTATAGCTGTAGAGACTGCTGTTTGGCTTGCATAGTTTACGATAATTTTTTTTGCTTTAACATCAAGCGGTTTTAAAAGTAACTCATCCATTCGCTCAATCACTTCATCACTCATCATATTATCTAATTCAGCTTTTACTTTTTTTGCATTTTCTGCAATCTCTCTATCTTCACTATTTTCATATTTTGCTATAATTTTTTTTGCATATATATAAACATCTTTGGTAGGATTTTTTAACTGCTTTAAGCCTTCTAGTTGAAGTTTATCAATTCTTTTTAATTTTGCATATCCAATATACTGCTTTACTAAAGTATAAAGAACAATACCAACCAATGAGATAAGAAGCAACAGATAAATAGAGCCTAAAATAGGCATAGTTTGAAGCATAGAAGAGGCTGTAAAAGCAGCATCATAAATAGTGCCAATAACTATAAGTGAAGCAAGTAAAGCAGAAAATATAAGCCCTTTTTTAGCAAAAATACCCATAGCTTTAAGCTTTGTAACTCTTTTTAACTCCTCTTTTTCAACCTCTTGATAAAACTCATCCTCTTTTACTCGTCTAGGATCCAATGTTTTAGTCGTAACTTTTTGACTCGTTTGTTCTTTTATGCGTGTTGGTTTCATATCTTTCATACTCTATCCTTTAACAATGAATAGATCAGACGATCCATCCTAATATGTGGAACTGAATTTGTATCACGAGGTGGAAAAGGTACAGGCTCATATGAGACAAAATCAAAATTTGCTTTTTGCCAAAACTCTTTATCTTTATAATCTTTTGGTAACACTCCTGGAAAGTGTGTTGAAGGCTCATCTTCACTCTCGACAATACCTCGAACACAATCAACTACTTTATCATCCAACTTTGCTTTAACAAACTCTGTACTCCTAACGGCAGAAAAGATAGTAACTTCAGTATTTATATGTTTTATATCTAACTCTTTTTTCATATCCCATATCATCTGATAGAGAAGTTTTCTATAACTCTCATGTTGGGTTGCTGGTATATGATCTGCTTTTGTTGCTGCAAAGAGTACATGATCGATTTTCAGATCAAAAAATTTGGAAAAGATGTTGTTAGAACCATATGTAAATGATTTTAAAATATTTTTAAATGCAAGATGCATATCTTCAAAAATATCTTGCCCATCATTTAGAGTTTTAATCAAATCTACAAGAATAATTTGTGTATCAAAATGTTGAAAATGTTCTAAATAGAGTCTTTTAACAACCTCTTTAACATACAAATTGTACCTTTTTTCAAAATTTGCATAGACAGAGTTTTTACCAATCATCTGACCTGAAGTTGGCAGAGGACAAAACAGTAACAACGGGTCACCTTTCATATCACCTGGTTCTATAAAACGTCCTGGTTGTACAAAAGAGAACCCATGATAGTAGAGGTTTTTAAGATACTCGCTATAAAGATCAAAAAGTTTCTCTTCATTGTGGTAAAAATCACCATCTGTATATAGTTGTTGTTGATTTAAATAGTGTAACCACTCTTTTGAATATTTTAATCTTTTGTCTTGTTTTGCCAACTTTATCATATACTGCGACCACTCTTGATAACTCATATCAAGCATCGCCAAATCCAAAAGCCACTCACCAGGATAATCAGTCAACTCTAAATTTATAATTTGATTTTCTAAAAAGGCATATTCACTCTTAAACTCTAACTGCACAGTTGTCTTACTAACTGCTTTTGTTGAGCTTGGCCACTTTGGTTTTTTTGCTCGAAAAACATTTAATTTATTGTAATAATCAAAACGCAAAAAAACACTATCGGGAGGAAGCAGTCTTGCTACAAAAGATCTACCTAATTTATCATTTAGATACGGTAACTTATCATTAGCAATAAGCTGATTTATAAGAGAGGTTAAAAAAACAGTCTTTCCACTACGACTCATACCAGTAATCGCAATCTTTATAGTTTTATCTGGAGTTGGAATTTTGAAAGGTAATTCAATGTCTTTTATAAAAGAGAACAATTAAAACTCCAAGTTTCTGTAAATTATATCAGAAAATTGTAAAATTTGAGTTTTTATAAGAAATCTATTATAAAAACTCAAAATAAAGGACAACTATGCAAAACATAACCAAAAATGAAATACAAGAACTTCTTACTATCATACCAAGAAATTATCCATCTCATGCTATTTTTCATCTAACAGATGGTAGTGATACTCTCTGTCAAGAGCTGTATGAGTTTTGTAAAGCACAACATTATCAATATGATTTATCTATATGTGATCAAGAGTATTTTGAGAAGGTAGACAAAACTACAGATTTTAAACCACAAATGTTTGATTTTAAAAAGAGTAGATATAACAGACATACAAAACAGTATGAATTTGTCTTTGTTTCTATTGATTTGGCAAAAATCGATGAAGAGAGTTCATTTTTTAAAAAACTTCATGCAATAAATAAAAATGGTGGCAAAGTTCTTTTTATTGTTAATAACACAGATGTTATATATGATTTTCAAGAAAAATTAATAGAACACAACTATGTTGCTGTCAACCCA
>CAYUSV010000026.1:0-17672 GCA_964447385.1 uncultured Campylobacterales bacterium
GTATTTAAGGAATAGTTGCATTGAAACTTTGTGTAGTTTTGTAACAAATCTTTAAGTCATGGTTCTTTTGATTATCGTAACATCAGTTAGCTACATGATTGTGGATATCATGTAGCTACTTGAACTATCTTTGAACTAAAATTACATTTCTTAAATTTGTATGTCCATTTTTTGCAAGAGCACAATTTAGTACATTTTTACCACTTCCTCCAGCATCCAAATCTACAGAACATGCAACATTAGAAGTTGTGGAACCACCATCTGTTAAAGTTCCTGTTATAAATCCAGTAGATGGATCATTGGGAGTTGTATAAGTTATGGTTACAGAAGTACTTGTATTGAGATCATTTCTATCGATTTCATAACCTGTGCAATTTCCAGTAGAATCGCATACCATTTTAATAGCACTTTGATCATTACCTGAATCATTTCTATATATAAAACCACTATAAGTTCCATTGATATCTGCTAAAGTGATATTATCTTTTGGTATTGCAATAGTAATATCATTTAAATCATGATAAGCAATTGCTCCACCTGATGCACTCAAATATCCTTTTGTTACATTACCATTTGAAGCAGTAATACTTAAGATACCATTGCTACAAGTTGCATTGAGATCATGTGATTGGGCGATTGAAGAAAAGCCATTTGTGAGTGCATATCCAAAAGGGACATCAAAATCATTTGTGCTACTATCGTAAGTAAATGTACCAAAAAAATCTTCATTAGCATCTGAAGTATCATCGTTTGTTTTTACATTGATCCAGTTTGCATCAAGTGAGCTTGGGCAAGTTCCTGAAGTAATCATAGATATTGTATCTCCACTTCCAGTGGGCTTAACAAATAGTGCATAACCTGGAACTTCTAAAGCATAAGCTGTATCACCATTATTTACATTTGAATTTGAGCTACTTGTAATATTTAGTTCTAAAAAATTATTAGGTAGTGTAATATAAGTTCCATTGACATCAAAATCAGGTGATGTACTTGTTGGATTTAATCTATACTCTATAGAAAAAGTATTACTTGTGCTATTTATCGTAGTATCCCAACGACCTGGCATATTGTTTGCACTTGTAAGTGTAAGGTTTGTTCCACCGGCTCCAACATAACTGTAAATTGTATCTTGATTTGAACTTTTATCTTTGTTGTCACCGCCACAAGCCACCATCAATAAGCCAACAGTTGTAATTATAGCTGTGGTTAAAATAAATCTTTTTTTCATATTTGTTATCCTTAATTTTAGTATTATTCACTAAGAGTATCGGATATTTAAAATATTTCTGTAGACTGTTGCTTCTGTTGTTAGCTAAATTGCTATAGTTGTATGATACGAAAGCTTAATTCTTAACTTTCAAGTGCTAAAATAAGTCCAGATATAACAAAATAAGAAGGTAGTGGAAGCTTAATTCTTAACTTTTTAGAAAATTAGGGGTTTGACTTTTTAATGCTAAAATAAGTTCAGATATAACAATTACATGGAGAGAAATATATAGCCCCAACGGCTAAATATTTCTTGCAAAAAGAACATGATATCATACCAAATAAGAAAACGATAGCTAACAGGCTATATATTTCTCATGACGGTCGTTATCTGAAAAAACAAATATTAATCAAATTTCCAAATTATAAAAATGATAGTAAAAACTAGGTAAAATAGATATTCAGCACATAACTATATAAAAAACATTACAAAGTGACATATTTTTTTAAAATGTAAAATTTTAATGTTAAAATTAGAAAAACTAAACTAGGGTTACGAGATGGCAAATGAGAGAAAAACTGAAATTATTACCAGGAACCATTTTAATCAATATCTAAATGATATAGAAATAGAAGAACAAAGTTCAGATAATATTAAAATTGATAAATTATTAAAAAATGCTTCAAAAAAAGGAAATGGAAAAGGTTATCCTGAATTTTTAATCACCTACAAAACTAATTCAGACTTATTAATTGTAATAGAATGTAAAGCTGATGTACAAAAACATGAAAGCAGCGATAAAAATAAATATTCAGAATATGCAGTTGATGGTGTATTATTATATGCATCATATTTATCAAAAAGCTATGATGTATTAGCCATAGCGATAAGTGGAGAAAAGAAAAGTAATTTAAAAATTTCACATTTCTTACATCTTAAAGATGAAAAAAAGGCAACACAAGTTTTTGGAGATAAATTACTAAGTGCAAAAGATTATTTAAATGGATACTTAAAAAGTCCAGAAAAATTTAGACAAGATTATAATAAACTTTTAGATTTTACAAAAGATTTGAACGATAAATTGCATACTCATAAAATTTTGGAAAGTCAAAGAAGTTTATTGATAAGTGCTATATTAATAGCTCTTGAAAGTCAACCATTTAAACAATCTTATGCTTCACATAAGACACCTGAAAACTTAGCAAACTCTTTAATTCAAACAGTTTCAAATGAGTTAGAAAGTGCAAATATTGGTGGTAAAAAATTAAAGAACTTAAATACTCAATTTGGTTTTATTCAAACAGATACTTCATTATCTCAAAAAGACAAAGTTTTAAAAGAAGTTATTGATGATATTGATGAAAATATTAATACATTTATTAAAACACATAAATATTTTGATGTATTAGGACAACTTTATATTGAATTTTTGAGATATGCAAATAGTGATAAAGGTTTAGGAATTGTCTTAACACCACCACATATAACACAGCTATTTTCAGATTTAGCACAAGTTAATAAAAATTCTATTATTTATGATAACTGTACAGGTACAGGTGGATTTTTAATTAGTGCTATGAAAAAAATGGTTGATGATGCAAAAGGTGATGAAGAAAAAATTAAAGAGATAAAATCAAAACAATTAATTGGAACAGAATATCAATCACATATTTTTGCATTAGCAGTATCAAATATGTATATTCATCAAGATGGAAAAACAAATATTATAAATGGTAGTTGTTTTGACGATGAAGTTATAAAAGAAGTAAAAGAGAAGAAACCTACAGTAGGTTTCTTAAATCCTCCTTATAAAACAAATAAAAAAACTGATACGGACGAGTTAGAATTTATTTTAAATAATTTAGAATGTTTAGTTGATGGTGGAACTTGTATAGCTATTGTTCCAATGCAAAGTGCATTGGCAACTAAGGGTAAAGTCTATGAGTTTAAAAAGAAAATTTTTGAAAAACATACTTTGGATGCTGTATTATCAATGCCTGATGAACTATTTTTTAATTCAAAAGTTGGTGTAGTATCGTGTATTATGGTTTTTACTGCTCATAAATCTCATTCAAAATTTAAAGAAACATATTTTGGATATTATAAAAATGATAATTTTATAAAAAGAAAAGGCAAAGGAAGATTTGATGGTTTAGGACTATGGGAAGAGACTAAACATAAATGGTTGTCAAATTTTATAAATAAAAAAAATGAAGCAGGTTTTAGTGTAAATAAGGTGATTACAGCTGATATGGAATGGGTAGCAGAAGCATACATGGAAACGGATTATTCTGATATTGAAAATATTAATTTTGAAAATACAATTTTAAATTATGTTACTTTTTTACATAAAAATAAGCTTATTGATAAAGTTGATAATGATGAATGATTTAGTAAAAATTTCTGATATTTTTAATGTAAAGTATGGAAATAGCCTAGAATTAATAAATTTATTACAATGTAAAAGTACAGATAATAATTCAATATCTTTTGTATCAAGAACAGAAAACAATAATGGAGTTTCATCATTTGTAGAAAAAGAGTTTGATATTGAACCAAACCCACCTCATACATTGTCTGTTGCTGTTGGTGGTTCTGTATTATCAACATTTTATCAACCATTAGAATATTATACGGGTTTTCATGTATTAATTTTATTACCAAAAGAACAATTAAGTATTATTGAAATGTTATATTATGCAAAAGTTATTAGTCTAAACAAATATAGATATAATTATGGGAGACAAGCCAATAAAACATTAAAAGACATCTTAATACCTAAATATATATCAACTAGTACAAAAGATAAACTATCTTTATTATATAAAAAAACTTATAATAATATTTTAAAAAAATCTATTGGTAGTGAAAAAATTAATATTAATATAAATAATTGGCAAAGTTTTAAATTGGAATATTTATTTGAAATCAAAGGTAGTAAAACTACACCTTTGTGGGAACTAGAAGATTATGGAGAGGGAATATATCCGTATGTTACAACTCAAGCAACAAATAATGGAATAGATGGTTTTTATAATTACTATACTGAAGAAGGAAATATTTTAACAGTAGATAGTGCTGTTTTAGGGTATTGTTCATATCAAGAATTACCATTTTCTGCAAGTGATCATGTAGAAAAACTAATACCAAATTTTGAGCTAAATAGATATATTGCTTTATTTTTAACAACAATTATTAATACTGAACAATATAGATATAATTATGGTAGAAAATGTAGTCAAACAAGAATGAAAACCATAAGTATAAAATTACCTGCAAAAAAAAATCAACCAGATTTTAAATATATGGAACAATATATAAAATCTTTAGAATATTCAGCATCACTTGGGAATTTAGATAACAAATCGTAGAAATCGAACAAGGCTATACAGTGGCTCTTTGAGCTTTTATCTTCTAAAGTTAGTTAGAATAAATATTAAATTTCTATTGAGTTATATCGCCTTGTCGCTTAACTCAGTCGTTATGTTAAGTATTCCCTTTATCTCTTGAAAGCAAAGTAAAAAGTTAAGATGGAAGTTGAACTTATCATGACTGTTCAAAGTATACTATGGAAATTCTGCAACTTTTAAAAAGTTGCACAAAATAATAAAAGAAACATAACAAGATGACTAACACAAATTTTAAAAATTAAGGAATAACATATATGATACAAAGTAAAAATTTATTACTATCAATTTTATTATTGGCAGTGTTGATTAGTGGATGTGCAACTAAAGCAAATTTTAATAATACACCTATTAATAACCTCGAGTTTAAAAAAGATTTTAACACGTTAAAATCTAATTACTCAGATATAGAAAAGTATGGTAATCCTTCTATATCAAGAGCATTTTTATCTTTTCTTAGCCCTGATATAAATGAGTTAAAAAAGAAGTGGGGAAAACCAGATGAAGAAAAGAAAGAATGGAAACAATATCTATTTAACATTGTTTTCATTGGTGGTTTTGTTGCATTTGGTCAACTCCCCCTTTGGTGTTTGACTCTTCCTTTCATCTCTGTTCCAACACCTCCTAAAGCCTATATATGGAATAAAGAGAAATACCATATAAGTGTTCCTACAGTAAGAACACTATTCAATGGGTATACTGAACAAGTGGCAATTTGGAAGTGGGAAGATAACACATCAAAGTAGTTAAAAACATAACAATTACTTGAAAAAATTAGATTTCCATATAATTATGATATACTTTGTATATGAAATACGAATATGATGAAAATAAAAGCAAATCAAACAAAGATAAGCATTTTATAGATTTTGAAGAAGCTAAAATTCTTTGGAATGATGATGAAATGGTTGAGATTAAAACATCGTATGATGATGAAATTCGTTTTGTCAATATTGGTAAAATTGGAACTAAATTTTATACTGTTATTACAACTTATCGTAAAGATAAAATCAGAATAATATCTGCAAGACGATCAAGAAAAAAGGAGATTGAAATCTATGAAAGCTGAGGAATTTGATAAAATATTTGATGATAACGAAGAAGATATAATAGAACATCTTGACTTATCTACAATAAGAAGACCAAACTTAGAACCTAAGAGAATCAATATTGATTTTCCTACTTGGATGGTTAAAAAACTAGATGAAGAAGCTCGACATATTGGAGTAAGCCGTCAAGCTATAATTAAAACTTGGGTAGCTGATAAAATTATGCAAATAGACTATCAAAAAGTAAAAATATAAAGGTCAATATGTACCTAATACTGTTTAAAAAATATATGTTGAAAGTTAATTTAAGGTAAAATATTTAAGTAATAGGACACAAGGAAATGTTGATATGGATATTCGTGCAGAGTTTTTAAACTTTTTTGAGAAAAAAGGTCATAGTGTCGTTGGTAGTGCGCCTCTTGTACCTGATGATGCTTCGCTTTTGTTTAACAATGCTGGAATGGTACCTTTTAAAAATATATTTACAGGTGAAATTCCAGCCCCAAACCCTCCTAGGTTTGCTAGTTCACAAGTGTGTCTAAGAGCGGGTGGAAAACATAATGACTTGGAAAATGTTGGATATACAAACCGTCACCATACACTTTTTGAGATGCTTGGAAATTTTTCTTTTGGGGATTATTTTAAAGAGGACGCAATCTCTTTTGCATGGGAGTTTATTACTAAAGTTTTGGAGCTTCCTATCGATAAGCTTTGGGTTACAGTACACGATAGTGATGATGAAGCTGAAGAGATTTGGAAAAAACATATATCATTTGAGCGTATCATAAGACTTGGTGATGAAGATAATTTTTGGCAGATGGGTGACACTGGACCTTGTGGACCTTGTAGTGAGATATTTTATGATCAAGGGCAAGAGTATTTTAACTCACCAGAAGATAAGATGGGTGGAGATGGAGATAGGTTTTTAGAGATTTGGAATTTGGTTTTTATGCAGTATGAGAGAGATAAAAATGGTGTTTTAAATCCTCTTCCAAAACCATCTATCGATACTGGCATGGGGCTTGAGAGAGTTGTTGCTATCAAAGAAGGTAAAATTAGCAACTATGATACTTCGCTTTTTATGCCTATCATACAAGAGGTCTCTAAACTTTGTGGAGTTAAGTATATATATGACAAAGGTGCTAGTTTTAGAGTGATTGCAGATCATATCCGTGCGGTCTCTTTTCTCTTGGCTCAGGGTGTAAACTTTGACAAAGAGGGGCGTGGTTATGTACTTCGGCGTATTTTAAGACGAGCACTCAGACATGGGTATCTTTTGGGTATAAAAGAGCCTTTTATGTATAAGCTTGTTGATGTGTTGACATCTATCATGGGTGGGCAGTATCCGTATCTTTTAGAAAAAAGTGAAAATGTTAAAGAGCTTATTTTTTTAGAAGAGGAGCGTTTTTTAAAGACGATTGCTTCTGGATTGGCTTTGTTTGAAGAGGAGCTTGAAAAGACAGAAGATATATTTAGTGCAGATGTAGCTTTTAAGCTTTATGATACTTTTGGTTTTCCTCTGGATCTTACAGAAGATATGCTTCGTGAAAAATCTATAACTGTTGATAGAGCAGAGTTTAACGCCCTTATGGATGAGCAGAGAACTCGTGCAAAAGCTTCATGGAAAGGTAGTGGTGATGAGAGTTCTAGTGGAGATTTTAGAACTCTTTTAGAAGAGTTTGGAGTTAATAAATTTGTAGGATATGAAAACACTACCAAAAAGACAGAAGTTTTAGCCCTTTTGGATGAGTCGTTTAAAAGAGTTGGAAGTTTAGATAGTGGTTTGAGTGGTTGGGTACTTTTAAAACATACACCGTTTTATGCTCAAAGTGGCGGTCAAGTTGGAGATGAGGGAGTTTTAGAAAGTGTTGCAAAAGTGCTTGATACAAAGAAATTTTTTGATCTAAATCTCTCAAAAATAGAGCTAACTTCACAGATAACTGAATCTGATGAAGTCGTAGCAGTAGTTGATGCCAAAAGAGATCAGATAGCAAGACACCATAGTGCCACTCATCTTCTGCACTCAGCACTCAAGGAGATATTAGGCTCACATGTATCACAAGCTGGTAGCCTGAATGATCATAAAAGACTTAGATTTGATTTTTCTCATCCAAAAGCATTGACAAGTGATGAGATTGCAAAAATTGAAGATTTTGTAAATAGTACTATTTTAAAATCTATTGATTTAAAAACTGAGATCATGAGCATAGAGAAGGCAAAAGAGAGTGGGGCGATGGCACTATTTGGAGAAAAATATGGTGATGAAGTTCGTGTAGTCTCTATCGGTGATGTGAGTTTGGAGCTTTGTGGCGGTACTCATGTAAAAAACACTTCACAAATTGGGCTATTTTTTATCACTAAAGAGAGTGGAGTAAGTGCGGGGGTTAGGCGTATAGAGGCACTCTGTTCTAAAAGTGCGCTAGAGCTTGCAAAAGAGTATAGAAAAACTCTCCAAGCTATCTCACAAGAGGTTAAAAACAGGGATCCGATGCAGGGGATTAAAAGATTATATGATGAGATAAAATCTCTAAAAGATGAGTTAAAAAGTGCTCAAAAAAGCTCAAAAAAAGAGTTAAGATTTGAAAAGATAGGTGATACAGAGATAGTTGTAGAGGTTGTAGAGACAGGCGATATCAAAGAGATGATTGATGAGCTTAAAAACCAAAAAAGTTCAATTGCTGTGATGTTGTTGCAACAAAAAGGGGACAAAGTGATGTTAGCAGCTGGAGTTAAAGGAGCTGATATCAAAGCTGGAGCTTGGATAAAGGAGATTGCACCTATCTTAGGTGGAGGTGGAGGTGGAAGAGATGATTTTGCACAGGCTGGAGGTAGGGATGTCTCAAAGATTGATGAGGCGGTTTTAAAATCAAAAGAGTTTATTAAAAAACAGTTAGGGAGTATATAGGGTTTGGAAGAGTTTTATTATAACTATGTGAGTATTATTTTGCCTCTTCATGTCATATCTGCTGTTATTTGGATAGGGGCGATGGTTGGCTATATCTTTGCAAGTTATCCAGCTATCAAACAGATACCAAATGAGAAACTTATGGTACGAACTTCCATAAGAACACTTAGAAGACTTTTTGCTTTGATTTTGATACTCTCTGTGATTCTTGTACTCACCGGTGTTATTATCGCTGTTGGGGCTTCATATGCTGACAAAGATCCACTTTTAGCTACTATCATAAATACTAAAGAAGCTCTATGGATATTTATGTTTTTTAACACTGTTTTTAGCTTTTATAAAATACTAGAAGCTAAAAACAGATGTATGGCAAGTGATTCTGCAGCTGCCAAAGACAATGTAAGACTTATCTCAAATTATCTGATTGTGATTAATATCTTTTTAGGGATTATAGCTATATATTTTGGCATGATGTTGAGAAGTTGATGGAAGCATTAGGTAGACATATATTAGCTGAGTATAAAGAGTGTGATCTCTCAATCATTGATAATATCCAAAATGTTGAAAGAGTGATGATCGATGCAGCAAAGATAGCTGGTGCTACAGTCATAGGTAGTTCTTTTCATAGATTTGAGCCATATGGTGTGAGTGGAGTTGTGATAATTAGCCAAAGTCATTTAGCAATCCACACATGGCCTGAGTATGGTTATGCTTCTGTTGATATATTTACATGTGGAACTGATGTAGATCCTAAAGCCTCTTATGAGTATTTAAAGCGTATTTTTAAGACAGAAAGTGCCACTTTGCAGACAATTTTACGAGGTCAAATTACTTGATGCTTCATCTAGCTTCTAACTCTATAGCAAGAGCAGAAATTTTAAAAAATTTTGGTATTAGTTTTACCCAAGAGGGGTGTGACTTTGATGAAGATAGTATAAAAGCTAATAGTGCAAAAGAGTTTGTCTATAAAGCAACCATAGGAAAATATAGTGTAGCCAAAGAGAGATTTGGTATAGATGTACCTATCCTTGTAGCTGATACTGTTGTTACTGCTGATGGTAAGATTTTGAGAAAAGCAAAAGATAAGATAGAGGCAAGAGAGATTTTAGAGCTTCAAAGTGCAAATGTCACAACTATTATAACATGTATGATTTATGAGTCAAAAGAGTTCTATTTTTTGGATATTGCGACGACTGATTATCTTTTTGATACTTTTGACAAAGATGATTTAAATGCTTATTTGGATTCAGACCAGTGGAGAGGAAAAGCTGGAGCTTGTATGGTAGAGGGGTTTTGTAAAAAATATATTAAAGAAGTTAAAGGGCTAGAGAGTAACGCTATGGGGCTTGGAATTGAGCGTCTTTTGCCATTTATAAAGAGTTAATACACATGTATGAAAAAGAGTTAAAGGCTATTAAAAAATCAAACCGTTTTAGAGAGCGAGAAATTTTTGAGCAGAGTTTGGTTGATTTAGCTTCAAATGATTATCTAGGATTTGGTGAAGATAGAGAGCTTTTACACAAAGCTTATAAAAAACTCTTAGATTATGATACTCACGCTCCAAAAGCTTCGCAACTTGTAAATGGTTACCATCCTATACACAAAGAGTTTGAGGAGTATCTTTGTAAGTTGAGTGGTTTTGATGATGGCTTGGCAGTTGGGAGTGGTTTTTTGGCAAATCTCTCATTGATAGAATCACTTCCAAGAAGAGGTGATCTGCTCATTTTAGATGAACTATATCACGCAAGTGGGATAATGGCGTCAAAACTAGTGGATGCAAAAGTGCTCTTTTTTAGACATAATGATGCGGGACATCTACAAGAGATTTTACAAAGTCATAGATATAAGCGTGCTATTGTCTGTGTTGAGGGTATCTACTCTATGGATGGGGATATTTTAAATAGAGATATTTTTAAACTCACAAAGTGTGAAGATGTTCTGCTCATAGTTGATGAAGCTCATAGTAGCGGAGTTTTGGGAGATAATCTTTTGGGTGTTTTTGATCATTATAAGATAAAGATAGAGAAAAACCATATAAAAATGGGGACTTTGGGGAAAGCTTATGGGAGTTACGGAGCCTTTATATTGGGTGATTCTTTGATAATCTCTTTTTTGCAAAATCGTGCAAAAGCTATCATCTATGCTACGGCACCTTCTGTGTTTGATATAGCTTTAGCACTAGAGGGAGTTAAAAAAATTGAGGCGACTAAAGAGTTAATTCAAAGACAAATTAAAACTATTGTATCATTGGTACATGATATATTTGGTATTGATATGGATGGATTGATTTTGAAATTTGATGTTAAAAGTTCAAAAAAGGCGTTAGAGCTTAAAGAGTTTGCTAAAGAGCGTGGTTTTTTGATAGGAGCTATTCGTCCACCTACTGTAAAAAGTGCAATTATTCGTATAATTCCTAGAGTTAGTACAGATATTTTGATACTAAAGAAGTTTTTTTTGGAGCTTAGAGATGAAATTTATCGTAAATAATCTTATGATAAAAAGCCAAGAAAAAGAGCTTGTTAATATCTCATTTGAGATAAAAGAGTCATTTGCATTGGTTGGTCAAAGTGGAAGTGGAAAATCACTAACGCTTAAAGCACTTTTAGGTATGTTGGCTTCAAACTTAAACTGTACACTTGATATAGATTCAGATTTTAGACTAAAAAGAGGTGAAAGTATATCTATAGTACCTCAAAATCCTTTTACAGCACTCTCTCCACTTACAAAAATAGGAGATCAATTTATGCATGATAAAAAAATAGCCAAAACATATATGCAGATGGTAGATCTTGATGAAGATTTTTTACAAAGATATCCATCAGAGCTTAGTGGTGGACAACTGCAAAGAGTTATCATAGCTATGGCACTAGCATCAAATCCAAAACTACTACTTTTAGATGAGCCTACAACAGCGCTTGACTCTAGCACAAAAGATAGTATAATCAAACTCATAACTAAACTAAAAGAAAAGGTAGGTTATAAAATTCTTTTTGTTACTCATGATGTGGGAGCTGCGAGAGATTTAACTGATGAGATTGCTATATTAAAAGATGGTATAATAATTGAAGAGGGTAAAATTGATGAAGTCTTAAATGATCCAAAACACAGCTATACAAAAGAGCTTATTGAATCAAATTTTAAATATAGAGGGAAAAGATTGTGAAATATTTGAAGTATCTTTTTGGAGCGTTTGGGGCACTTTTTCTTATTGCTGTTATTGCGGGACTTTTAGCATTTTCTTACTTCTCAAATGAGATTAAATTGGATGCTGATAGATTGATAGACTATAATCCAGATACAACAACAAGGATATATGATAGAAATGGAGAGTTAATTGCAAATCTTTTTAACAAAAAACATAGACTTTATGCACCATATGAAGAGATACCTCCAAGACTTATAGAAGCACTTATTGCTATCGAAGATACAACTTTTTTTGAACATGAGGGTGTAAATTATGAGGCGATTTTTCGTGCAGTTATAAAAGATGTAAAAGCGATGAAACTTAAAGAAGGAGCTTCAACTCTTACCCAGCAGCTTATCAAAAATACAATTTTAACAAATGAAAAGAAATTTAAAAGAAAAATAAATGAAGCTATCTTAGCGTTAAAATTAGAGAGTAAATTGACTAAAGAGGAGATTTTAGAGAGATATCTAAATGAGATTTATTTTGGACACCGTTATTATGGTGTTAAAACAGCTTCATTGGGTTATTTTAGAAAAGAGTTAAAAGAGTTAAATTTAAAAGAGATGGCGATGCTTGTAGGGCTTCCTAAAGCACCAAGCACCTATGACCCGACACGCCATTTAGATCTGTCATTATCAAGAGCAAATACTGTCTTATATCGTATGAATTCGCTTGGATGGATTACAGATGAAGAGTATCAAAAGTATGAACAGTATCGACCAGAAATATATGATGATACATTGACAAAAAACAGAGCACCTTATGTGATTGATCAAGTATTAAGAGAGTTACAAGATGAGTATCCAGATATCAAAACAGGTGGTTATAAAATCTATACTACTATAGATTTTGAACTTCAAGAGATTGCTAAAAGATCGTTACAAAAGGGTTATCAAGAGATACTCGCCAGAGGTGAAAAAGCAAAAAATGATGAGATGGTTGATTATAGTGACTTAAATGGAGCCATGGTTGTTTTAGAAAACAAAACTGCTGAGGTATTGGCAATTGTTGGTGGTGTTGACTATAAAAAGAGTGCTTACAATAGAGCAGTTCAAAGTTTTAGACAGCCGGGTTCCTCTTTTAAACCATTTATATATCAAGTGGCATTAGACGCTGGGTATTCGACTCAAAGTAAGCTTACTGACATATCAAGAACTTTTGCATATGAAAATAAAGATGAAGATAAAGAGTGGAAACCCAAAAATTATTCTAAAAATTATGCGGGTATATTAACGCTTCGCCAATCATTAGTACACTCAAGAAACTTAGCTACGATCAATTTGGTCAATGAACTAGGTCTTAGCAATATTTATAGAGAGATAAAGAAGATAGGATTTGAAAATGTACCGGCTGATTTGTCTATCTCTCTTGGAACTTTTGGTATATCACCGTTGAAATTTAGTGGATTTTACACAATTTTTTCAAATTATGGTAAAAAGCTTGAACCAATTTTGGTAAAAAAAGTGATAACTGCACAAGGTGATGAAAAAACATACACAGCAAAAGAGGAGATTTTAGTAGAACCATCCCAAACTTATCTGTTAACATCAATACTTAAAGATGTTGTCAAAAAGGGTACAGGAAGAAGAGCTAGAGTTGAAGGAATTGAGCTTGCTGGGAAAACTGGTACGACAAATGATTATAAAGATGCTTGGTTTTGTGGATATTCACCTGAAATTCAAACTATCGTATGGTTTGGAAAAGATGATAATAGACCTATGTATAAAGAGACAGGAGGAAAAGCTGCAGCTCCTGTGTTTGCTAATTTTTATAAAGAGTATCTAAAAATTCATCCTGAGACTAAAAGAGTGTTTGATATACCAAAAAAAGTGCGTGTTGTGAAAGTAAAAAACCAAACAGAATACTTTACACCTATATCAAAACCGCCAAAGAATGATATTCAGCAGAGCTCAAGTCCGCAAGAAGAGCTACTATTTTGAGTAGAATTTTTTATACCAATCTATAAATTCTGAAATTCCATCTTTCAATGGAGTTTTGGGTTTATATCCAAGATCATTTATGAGTTCACTTGTATCTGCATAAGTGCTGTGTACATCTCCAGGTTGCATATCCATCATCTTTTTTTGTGCACTTTTTCCTATCTTTTGTTCTATAGTTTGTATAAAATCCATAAGTTTAACAGGTGCATTATTGCCGATATTGTAAATTTTATATGGGGGTTTGTTTGATGCTGGGTTGTCAATAACGCGTATTACACCCTCTGTTATATCATCTATATATGTAAAATCTCTCTCTAGTTTGCCATTGTTAAAGACATTGATAGGTTTATTTTCCAATATTGCTTTTGTAAAAAGAAACGGTGCCATGTCAGGTCTACCCCATGGACCATAAACTGTAAAAAACCGAAGACCAGTTGTTGGCAGATTATAAAGATGACTATAAGTATGAGCCATAAGTTCATTTGATTTTTTAGTAGCAGCGTAGAGTGATATAGGGTGATCTACATTGTGTTTTGTACTAAAAGGTTGCTCTTTGTTTAACCCATAAACAGAAGAGCTACTTGCATAGACAAGCGCTTTTATATCATTGTGCCTAGAGCACTCTAGAATATTCATAAATCCTACTATATTGCTCTGTATATAAGCGTGAGGGTTCTTTAATGAGTATCTCACACCTGCTTGTGCCGCTAAGTGGCATACATCTGTAAACTTCTCTTTTTTGAAAAGTTTTTCCATTTCATCTGCATCTTCAAGGTTTAATTTGATAAATCTATAATTTGGATATTTAGAGCTTTGTGTTAGTTTTGCATACTCTATCTCTTTTTGCTCTATTCCTGTATCTTTGAGCCGTCCATATTTTAAAGAGATGTCGTAATAGTCATTGATATTATCAAGGCCTATGACTTCATCACCACGCTCTAGCAGTTTTTTGGCTAAATTATGCCCAATAAATCCAGCAGTTCCTGTAATAAGGATTTTTTTAGACATGATAGCTCCTATTTAAAATGAATTTAAATTAAAATTATAGATAAAGCCGATTTTAGCATATCCATACTTTTTATCATATCTATGTTTTGTATACTCATTATACAGGTAGGGAATAACACCGTTAAATTGATTTAACATCGCTTTACCACCAATAAAGACTTTAAAATCATCAGTAACTATTTTAGTAATTGCTCCATTAAATATATGGTTATCATCAGTTGCATTTAGTTTGAAAGAGCGACCAAATATTTTAAGATACTCATATCCTCCTTCAAAAATAAAACTTTTATACGATAGTGCATAGTTAAAGCCGCCAAAGATTGTCTTTTCATCTCTTTTTAGGTCAAGGTTTCCAAACTCTTGTAAGGCAGCTGAAATTATAGGAGCGTCTGATGGCTCAAGTGTGACATAGCTTTTTATCGAAGTCTTTTTAACTCCCGCATAAAAATCTAAAACAGAGTTTTCAAACTCTAAGCCACTAAGTACTCTTGCATAAAATGAACTATCACTCATATCAGCAATTTTGATAGATGGAACTACAATACCGTTTTGATCAAAAATATATAAAGCACTACCTCCATAAATAATACCTTGTCCATCAAATTGTATTTTTGTTCCTGGTCTCATTTTTTGTACCATGGAGTTTAGTGTAGATATGTTTTTGATATTTATATCATTTGCATAATTTCGTACATATCCAAGATCAACAGAAAAGGTTTGAAAAAGATTGTTTTTATTGTGATATAGATTTATTTTGGTAAAAATATCATGTTTTTTATTTCTAAGTCTTGCATCAGCATAATGAACGCTTAAATACTCATAATCATAATAAAGAGCACTAAAATCATTAATTCCATACCCCAAAGAT
Organism: uncultured Campylobacterales bacterium; assembly: GCA_964447385.1. Taxonomy (GTDB): domain Bacteria; phylum Campylobacterota; class Campylobacteria; order Campylobacterales; family QNZT01; genus SZUA-1433. The sequence goes on from CAYUSV010000026.1 coordinate 15,572, forward strand.
ATATCAAGTCCACTTGCATCACCAATAGAACCATAGTTTGGATTGCTGCCTAACTCTTGCTCTTTTATGTTGAGCACATCAATAGTATCGTTGATACGGTTGTAACTTATCTTTGTTTGAAGAGTGTTAGCAGGAAGAGGGCATAGGCAGATGTTTCCTGTTGTTTTATTGTAATTTATAGCGTTAAGTGTGCTAAAATTTAATAGTAAGAACATAACTATTTTTATACTTTGTCTCATTTGGTGATCCTTTGACTGTTTTGTTTATAATTTTGAGTTAAAGTTATAAACAAATCCAACTGTAGCATATCCTAATCTTTGACTAAATTCATCTTTTGTTTTTTCATTGTAAAGATAAGGGATTACACCGTTATATTGATGGATGTAGTATTTAGTGCCGATATAGATTAAGAGTTGTTTGCTTAATATCTTTGACAATGATAGGTTAACAACATGGTTACTATTGTGAGAGTTTTTTATATCTCTTTTAAAAAGTTTAATATATTCATAACCTGTCTCAACTAGATAACTTCCCAATTCGATAGTAAATTCAAAACCTGCGTTTATCGCAATTTCATCTCTATCGTATTTAACACTATCTATCATTGTATCAATAGATGTTGCTTTTATACCAAGATAAAAATCTAAAATACTTGAACTCATTTTTGAACCGGCAAGAAGCCTCATATAAAATGAGCTGTCACTCATATTGCTCATTTTTGAAATACCTAAATTTGATCCTGTTATAGAGAGATTATTTGCACCATTAAAAGTTAGACCTATATCTGTTGAAAAAGTTTCAAGATATGCACTAGGGTTGTCATAGATATTAAGTTTTACAAAAAGATCATGTTTTCTATTTTTTAAATTTTCACCTGCATAATCAAAAATAGAAAATGCAAAATCATACACGATAGATACATGTGGGTAAAGACCATATCCAAGTGTAAAATTATAACTACTCAAATCTCCTATACTTCCATGGTTTGATGCTTTACCTGCACTGCTATTTCGTATAGAAAAAATATCTAGAGTATTATTTATCAAGCTATAATCTGTTTTGATATACAGTTTTTTAACAGCAAGTGGATATGAGCGTATATTTTGTGAAGTTGGTGAGACTTCTGCAGCAGCTACACTTAAAATGAGCAACAGTAGTATAGGTATAATTTTAAGCATGATAGTTCCTTATCGTTAAAATGAGAGTTCACTCTCTTTTTTTTCTTCTGTATTTTTTGATCCTTTTATAAACTCTTTAAAAAAGATAAAAAAGATACCAAGTATGATTGATGTGATAAAAGCGACTATAATAATCAAAGCTCTTTTAGGACCAGCTTTATCTTTAATATAGGCAACTTGAGGTTTAGTAAGTTGTTTAACCATATAAAACTCCCCAGCTTGTGAGAGTACTTTCTTTTTTACTAATGCGGAGAGTAGAGCATTGATATTTGACTTTAGATCAAGATTTTTAGCGGCTTGGAGCTCTTTCTCATAATACTCTACCTGTTCATCTAACTCTTTAAGATCCAATTTTTTGATATAATTACTCATCTCTATTAAATAGATGTCTACTAATTTTTTTGCTGTAAAGCGATCTTGGAATTTTGCACTAAGAGTTATAGCACCTGATTCTTTATCTGTTGATATCGATAAAATACCCTTAATTTTTTTAAAAGTTTCAAAAATTAAATTTTCTTGATCTATCTCCTCTTTATCTTTTGAAGATTTAAAAAAATCATAAACTTCTCTTTTATTCGCGGCAAAAACAAAGTTTTTTTCAATATTTTCAAGAGAAAGCATTTCATCAATATGATACTTCTCTATTATATTTTTATGAAATGAATAATTACTGAGTAGATTTTTAAAAAGCCCAGCGATATCAATACCTCCGCCTCCACCCAGATTTATACCAGCCATAGCAGCCATAGCAGCAGCCCCTCCACTAACATTGGGCTTGTCATTATCTTTTAGTATAAGTACAGTTGAGGAGGTGTAAACATTAGGAAGCTTTAGTGCATAAAGAAAAGCAAATGAAGTAATTAGTAACGCAATTATAGCAATTGTAAATTTATTTTTCCAAATAGTACTAAAAAGTTCTTTTA
>CAYUSV010000026.1:17772-21453 GCA_964447385.1 uncultured Campylobacterales bacterium
GCAATTATAGCAATTGTAAATTTATTTTTCCAAATAGTACTAAAAAGTTCTTTTAAGTCTATCTCATCCTCTTCTATGTATTGTTGTTCTTTATTTGTCACTTCCATTTTTTACCTTATAGTGCGCCAACGGTACGCATCGCTGCTACCGTTAAAGTAAGTTTATAGAAGATATCAGCTACTTCACCAACTATATCTATCCCTCTTTGGAACATTAATTTTTTAGGCACTATGATAATATCACCTTTTTTAATACTTACTTTGTTTGAAGAGAAGAGATAACTTCCAAGAGTTGCTTTTTGAGCTTCTCCATTTGCGTGCATGACATATATATGGTCTGTGTCTGCAATTTCTGTTAAGCCTCCACTTTTAGAGATATAGTCTCTAACACTATCACCTAGGTAAATTGATGCCATTGGGTTCATAACCTCACCACTTACTACTACGGTATCGTTAAATGATGGTACAAAGAGTGTATCTTTATCTTTTAATGTCAAATCACTAGGTGTGCCTTCTAGCCTACCGGTTACATATTCGCTTCCTATCTGTCCATATCCAGCACATGAGGCGTTTTCATTGTAACCTAGATTTATAGCTATTCTACCAATTGGTGTTAGCTCCTCAGCCTCTTTCATGAGTGACTCTACTGCTTGTATACTTTCGTTAATATTGATAGAACCCGCAGATCTGCTACCCGAAGCTCTAAGGCTTGCAAATATTACCTGTTTTTTTAGTTTTGATAGTTCAATTTTTAAACTCTCTTTTTGCAATTTTGCAATTTCACCTCTGCTAAAAACTGCACCATATAAAAAAGCATCATTTGTATAGCCTCCGGCTCTTTTAATCACTGAAGAGAGTTTTTCACCACTATGTATAACATAAGTCCCAGGAAACTTTACCTCACCTTTTATAGTTACGATTTTTCTCTCACTCCAGTTTGGAATTCGCTTGATATTGATTTCATCATGTGCTTGGATTAAAAATGTTCCAATATCTTTAAGTTCAACATTAAAGATCTTTTTTCCTCTCTCGCCGTTTTTGATATGATATCTAATAATTTCACAGGTTTTTGGATAAGCTTTTTCATTAAACCCTCCAGCACTCTCAATAAATTTTTTCAGAGTCATCGCCTCAGATACTTCATAATTTCCAGGTTTTACTACTTCACCGACTATATGCGCCATTTTTGTTGGATTTGTTTGAAAAAAATCAAAGAGATAAATAGTATCAAAAGGTTGTAGCTTATGGTTTGGATCTTTTTGGTAATCTATAATTTTTACATCAGCTTTATTGTGTTTTACATCATAATTGATTATTTTAACCCTGCTTGTGTCAAAAGATCCTTTTATACCAGCAGCATATAAAAGATCTTTTAGAGTCATGCCATCAGTGTATAAATGTTTTCCATCTTTCATTAATAAGTCGGTTTTTTTACCTTCTTCTAACTCGTTTTTTGTAAAAGCTTGAGTAATTGTGACAAATTGGTTGAGACCTATATCAAGTTTATTGTAGATATATAAAACATCTCTATTTAAAAGAGTAAAGCTTTCACTCCCATCTAAAATATTGGTTAAGTTCACATTTATCATCTGTGGTGTCAAATCTGCACCTATTCTTTTAATGACAGCATAATCTAATTGAGTATTTTCTAAAAAGAAAGAGTTGAGTTTACCTCCTCTAATCTCTTTTTTTAATAAAGTAGCGAGCTCTATCTTATTTGATCTAATTTCTCGTTTACCTTCTGTGATAACATTTCCTATTATCTCTATATATTTCTCATTTGTCGCATCCATTTCGCCTACATAAATTTCATCACCATCTCTAAGTGTAAAACGACTTGCATCTTTTAGTGTTACTTTATGATATCTTATTTGTCTATTGTTGGCATATCTTTTGATATAAATTTTCAGACCATCCGCGTCACTTTTTACACCACCTGCAATTCGCAAAATTTGTGAAAGTGGTTCACCACGCTCTATCTCAAAAATTGCCTCTTTATTAACAGCTCCTTCTAATCTCACAAGACCATAAGCTCTTGGTACATGTATAGTGTCATTTGGTTGTAGTACAACATCTCCATGATCTAACCCTTTGGCTAAAAGATGATAATAGTCAATAGTAGCTATTATGCTACCATTTCGCTTGATTTGTATTTTTCTCACAGAACCTACATCTGAAACACCACGTGCTTCTATAAGAATATCTTTAACACTAGAAACTGAACTTGTGTTAAAAATACCTGGAGCATTTACAAAACCAGTTAGTGTTATCTGAGCTGTAGAAAAAGAGTTTAAATCTACAACAACATCACTATTTTTGTATGAACTTGATAGATAGTTTGTCAAAAGTTCCTTTACTTCAGCATATCGCTCTCCTGCAACCCTCACAGGTCCAATTTCTGGTATATTGATATTGCCTAAGTTATTGACTTTTAGTGTGTGTTGTTGGTTTGTAGCACCGTAAACCCAAAATGTAACAGTATCACCGCGGTTAATTATATAGTTTGAAGGTGCACTAATGTTTTTATTTGCAATTTTATTTTTATTTCTAAAGAACTCTTTTGAAAATCTTTGAAGTTTTTTATATCTTCTCTCTTTGTGGACTGATTTGATGCGCATAAGTTCTTCATCGTTTGTAAGATAGCGTTGAGGGGTGAGTCTGAGCGTTCCTTGCGTTCTTATATGCTTTTGTAATATTTTTGAATCATCATCAGATTCACTAGTTTCAGATGAACTATTTTCTGTTGTTGATTCTATATTGTTTTCAGCAATTGGTTCACTTTTTTGTGTAGTGTCACTAAAAGAACCTTTAGCGACCGCTCCTTTTTGCTGTTGTATAGCTTTTTTTGCAGCGGGAGTATTTAAAAGTGATGGGTTTTTTGTTATCATCTCTTTTGCTTGTTGAATTTGAGTTGCTGAAAATCCACCATAAAGTGTTGTTGTGGTAAGAAAAATCAAAAGTAAAAGTAAAAGGGACTGTAGTCTCATCGCAGTATATTCCTTAGGGTTTATATATAAATCGTTTAAAGATTTTAATGTTTAATGCATTATATGTCCAGAAAAGTAACACATTAAAAAAAATACCTCAGAAAATACAAAAAAAGCTAAAGAAAATAATTTCTATATTATGTTTTGTATTTAATTTGATAAATTAAATATCTTTAATATTTAACATATATTTTACAATTATATTTATTAATTTTTACCATGATTAGCTATTTTGGCATTCTTAAGCCAAATATTATCATTTATCCAATAATCTATTTTATATAAATTTAATATAAAATAGATACTATACTTTTAAACACTAGATATTTAATAAAAATAAGGAGAAAAGAGATGAAAAAAAGAATTTTAATAAGCACGATATTAGCAGGTGTATTGATACTTACAGGTTGTGGTAATAGTAGCGAAGGTAATAACCTTGGTAATCTTGGAAATGATGGAAATGGTTCTGATGGTTCTGATGGTACATTTAAAATATTGACAGATACTGGTTCGCAAGTAACAGTTGATCCTACAGGGGGGGCAACTGTTATAGTTAATAGAAACAATCCAGTTCCATCATCTGTAACGGTAGTGAGAGCTCATTTAAATGAGTGTAATGGTGTAGATACATTAGGTTCTCGTGTTGCGTGTGGTCCAAAATCTGGTGTAACTTATACTTTTTCAACAGATTTTGG
>CAYUSV010000027.1:0-20386 GCA_964447385.1 uncultured Campylobacterales bacterium
CGTGAACCGTTAAGTTTTGTACTTGGTTGTTATGTTCTAAAACACTATATCTGTTTAAGTATTTTATAAGCACTCTCTTCGTAAGATCTAGCTTCTAGTAGCTTACTTGCTATCTTTTGTGTGTCTAATTTATCGATATTGCGACTACCGTTGACACAAAGTAGAGCAAACTCTCTGAGTGTATCACCTGAATTTGTCATAAGTTCAGAAGCTTCGCTTAATATTGTTTTGTCTAAATTATACTCCATAGCCTCTTGAAGAAATGCTGAGTATAAAAACCTAAACCCCCCTCCTCCTGTACCAATCTCCTCTTGCATTCTTACTATATGTGTAAGAAAAAGTTTTATATACTGTCTATCTTTACTCTCTTGCAAAGATCTGATTTTATTTGCAACTCTATTCATTCCTTTTAAGCCTGCAAATGGAAATGGTGTAGTCATTGACTTTGCACTCTTTTTTATGGCTTTTCTTATCGCTTGTGTAAAGTCAATATTTTCAGGTATCTTTTGGGGATAATACAAAAATCCCTTTGGAGCAAATGCACCTTTTGCAAATCTTGCTACACTTAGCTTTGACTCGCTACACTCAACAGTATCTTCAAAAACAGGATCAGAAATTTTATAATTTTTTCCCTCTTTTGCATAAACTAATAAATTGTGAGCATTAAAATGAAACCTCATATCTTCTGGCATATATGGCAGGTAAAAAACCGATGTTTGTAATCCAACTAACTTTTCTTCTTTCTCTATCAAATGTGTTAATCTTTCATTTGCTTCTATTGGGTTATTGAATTTTTCAGTTTTTATGTCGATATCTAATGTTTTTGCTATTTTATTAATTATATTTTTAGGTAATGCTCTATACGCAATTAACGGCATGTTGTTTAACTTTACAATAGGCAAATAGACAAAAGATAGTGTACTTGTAATTCCAAATGCCATAGGTTCTGATATTTTTAGACCATATGAACTAAGCAGAGTTGAGACCACACCACTTTCACAGTGAGCAAATTGCTGATGTTTAAATTGATGTTTCATGCATTAAACCCTTTTAATTCTTCTACTTTTATACCAAATGCTTGTGCATATTTATCTAGTATTTTTATATTTAAGTTTTTAAAAACGTCTGCTTTTAGATGTCTTTTAACCCTAAACTCAAACATGCCCACAACAGATGAGAGGGTTGGTAAATCCATTCTGTTTTGGTACATGTAGTACTCTATAGGTGAGGCAATATTCTCTTTGATTCTCATAATCGCTCTTTTTTTTAAAATCTCATACTCTTGTACTGCCAATTTTGTAGCATACTCTTCAACGCTACTTCCATAATTGAACCGCTCAAATTTTCCATCTGTATTTGGTGCATACATAACTTTTTTTTGACCTGCTAAAGTAGAGTTTTCTTCTTGTGGAATATTGATCTTTTTCACTACACAACCTTAAGTGAGATAAATGCGGTAGAAAACCTACCACTTTCAGGAATATAACAAAATATTTTGTCGCCTCGTTGAATTTTACTAGAATTAAAAAGCTCCTCAAGCATGATATATATAGATGCTGCTCCAGTATTTCCATATGTTTGTAAGTTTGTAAACCATTTATCATAAGAGATTTCAAAACCTGCCTTGATTAACCCCTCATATAACTTATCTCTAAAATAGTTTGATGAGTAATGTGGCAAAAAATATCTATAATCCGACGCCAAGATATCCCTTCTTTTTAAAATAGTTTTTAGTGGCTTTGTTACAGTGTATTTTACAATATTATCATTTAATAACTTGACATTTTGCTTTATCGAAAATAGAGACTTTTTCATAATATCCTCTTGTCCATAACTCTTCCAAGAGATCATCTCTCCACTCTCTAAAACATTTAATCCACTATACATACATACTGGCATTTCACCTGCGTAAGATATAAGATCTATAAACTCTATCTTTAAAGACATTGAGCTTTTATTTGGTAAATTTGATAAAAGCATTGCCCCTGCACCATCAGAAAGCATCCATCTTAAAAAATCTTTTTCAAACGCTATACTTGAATTTTTCTCCAACTTTTCTAAAAGATGGGTTGATTCTTTTTCAAAATTTTTTGCACAAAGTAATGGCGACACAACCTCCGAAGCTGCACAAACCCCAACTGAAACTTCACCAGATTTAATAGAATAGTATGTATATTTAAGCGCATTAACACCACTAAGACAAATGCCACTAGCACAATTTGTCTCTATTTCACTAATTCCAAGCTCACCTTGTACCATGAGTGTATGATTTGGCATAAATTGATCAGGCGTAGTTGTTCCACATGATAAACACTCAATATCTTTCAATTCAAAATCATCATCTATTAACTTTTTGATGACACTTGCAGTTAATTGTGCATTTGTAGATAACGGTTTTTGAGTATCTTTTTCCAATACATAAAATCTGCTTTTTATACCATTACTTCTTAAAACAATCTTTTTAGCTTTTGATTTTTTACCACCTATATATCCCAAATACTCCTCTATTTCATCATTACTAATTGGTTGATTTGGCATAAGTTTTCTAATACTATTTATATATACATCTTGCACTTACAAAAACTCCTTTACTCTTGAAGTATCACTACCTGATGGTTCTTCATAAAACTCTTTTTGCTTTTGTACAGCTTTTTTATTTACTCTTCTTAGAATTGATTGAATAATCATATTTATAGGCACAACAGTTAATATCATTAAAATCAAAAAAATCAAATACAGCAAAACAATAGGCTTTCTTTTTGGATTATCAGGCTCTCCAATAGAGCAGATAATTTTACCCCATATTGTAAAACTCTTTGTTGCAATTTGCTCACTTTTTATAAGTTTTGTATCAACATTAACTGCACCCAATCCGCTACATAATGACTTAAATCTTTTATGGTCACTGTTTTTTAGTCCATATGATATAGCTTTTCCAAATCTTTTACTATTTGCCAAATCCTCTTTTGATATGCCAGCTTCTGGAAATATACCCCACAATGAATCTTTTTTACCACTAAGAAGCCATCTAGGCGTTGTGATAAAAGTTGCCAACGAACTCCCCTGATCAATTAACACTATATTATCAATCAATTTTGCATCAACATCACTTAACAGTTTTTTCATCTTCTCTTGAGCCATTATCCACATATTTCTACATCCAATGATCGTAATAACCGGCTTATTTTTTAGTTTTTGTTTTGCATATTTGGATTTTAAAAATGAAGTAATTGGAATTGAGGGAGATAAAAACCAAACTTGGTAAGCTAATATCACCAAATCATAATCATTCTCATCATTTGGTATCTCTTCAATTTCACAAGGTTTTAATAACACAGACTCAGGAAAAGTATTCATAAAGGTGATCAAATCCCAAGGATACGGATACTTTTTTACTGGTTTAATATACTTACAAACCAACTCAATATCTCCATCTAAGCTAAAAGTAACAAAATCAACCAATGATGATAGTTGCCCACTTTGAGAATATGAGATAATTAAAACTTTTTTTACATCAGATTTTAGCATCTATTTTCAAAGCGCCTTTATAAAAAATACTAAATTAAATTGGATAAACTATATAATAATTTTAATTATAACAACATCATTTTTAATAAATAAACTTTTCATCAACCATTAAAATTTTTTTGCTATAATCCCTACTAGTTTCAAGGAGTGCTAGATGACAAGGGAAGAAATTTTTGCCGAGGTAAAAGAGCTTTTAGTTGAAGAGTTTGAAGTAAAAGAAGAGCTGATAACACCCAAAGCCTCTTTTTATGATGACTTGGGACTTGATAGTTTAGATGCCATTGATTTAGTTATTTCATTGAACAAAAATTATGATATAGATATTGACAATGAATCCACAGAGGAGCTAAGAACAATTGAGAGCTTAGTTCACATGGTAGAGAACAACATTAGTAAGTAGTTGTGCCAATTGTCATAATTTATATTCTTGTCATTTTTATAGGAAAAGATTATTTTTCTATAAAAGAACTTGGAGTATTTTTCTTCTCTTTAGGTCTTATTTGGTTTATTATAAACATCAAAAAACCATCTCTTAAAAAACTTTTTCAACCAATAGTTTTGATCATTGTTGGCATTATATCTTTTTTACAAGATGATTTTTTAGTTTTGAAAAGCTTTCCACTAATCATCTCTTTTTTATTCTTTTTAGCATTTGTTTATGCTCAAGTAACAAAAGAGTTTTTTTTAGTAGATTATATTGCTAAATTTAAAAAAATCACCCAAGATGAGAGAGTATATCTACAAAAAACTCATCAAATATGGGTAGTAGTGACTTTTATAAATCTAATGCTCCATATCTATTTTCTATTTTTTACAACCACCAAACAGTGGGCTTTATATGCAGGAGTAGGCTGGTATATTTTACTAGGTTGTGGTATAATTTTTCAAGTCGCTTTTAGGAAATTTTATGAACGAAAAAAAACTTATTAGCGTCTATGCCTATGGGCTCTTTATCTTTTTGATGATCTGCGCATTTATAAACTCATACCCTATATATCTACTCTCTCATCTTTGGAGCAAAAAACCAAGAGTATATCTACAAAAGATAGTACAGCAGTATTTTAAATTATTCTATTTTCTCCTGCCCCTAGTTGGGAAAATCACTATCACCAACAAAAAATACATCAATAAATTTCACCCATGTGTCTATGTTTCAACTCATCAATCTTCTTTGGATTATACGCTACTTGCAACAATGATCGATGACTATGCAACGCCATCTAACCATTTTATCAGTGATTACCCACTATTTTTAAAGATTCCTAGAGATGGTCTTGGGATTTACTATATCCCCAAAGGTAATTTAAACGATGCTAGTATAGGATATCAAAAACTAAAAGAGGCACTAGAAAAAAAAAGTTCTGTTATTATTTTTGCCGAGGGCACAAGAAACCTATCAAATCAACTAAAAAGATTTAAACGCGGTGCTTTTAGACTAGCAATAGCACAAAATGTACCTGTTGTACCTGTTATAATAGATGGAACCGGTAAAATTGTAGCAAAAGAGAGTAATATCACAAAAACTATAAAAAAACAAGATATACAAGTTACATTTTTAAAACCAATCTATCCAAAAGAGAATGAGACAATTCAAGAGTTTACAAACGAGGTGAAAAATATCATGCAACAATTTATAGACAACACCAAAGGCTCACAGTGAAAAAGATAGCACTAATAATTTTAGCAAGTTTTACATTTTTGCATTCACAAGCTATAGAGTTTGAGGAGACTAAATTTTTATCAGCTTTAGATACGGAGACTTTTAAACGCGGTAACATCCAATATGATGAAAACAAAATGGTTATACACTATAACAAAGGCAGAGTTATCACTAAAATAGATAACAATCTCACCATACAAAATAGTAGTGGAAAAATTGTAGCCACTATTGATTTAAGAAAAAAACCTCATCTATCTCTGTATTTTAGACTGACAAAAGCACTCTTTTTAAAAGATTTTAAAAGCCTAGAAAAAGATTTTGATATTGATAAAAATGGTTCTAAGTACACATTTAAACCAAAAGGTAACATCAATAAAGCAGTTAAGTTAATTGAACTATATTTAGATAAAGAGTCTGTTCAAACTATTATAATAAGCTTCATAAATAATGACAAAATTACCATTAAATCGCTATAAATACCCTTTAGCCCTACTTGTTATTATTTTACTCTGGAGTGCTGTTGTTTTTTCACCATCTCATGTTACAACATCTATGTTTTCTATATTTCCCAAAGATGAACATATAAATAAACTTCAAATTGCACAACAGTTTGAATCCTCCTCAACACTTTTTATAGCTTCTAAAGGTTTTGATAACCAGAGCAAAGAGAGCATATACAAAATTCAAAAAGAGTTAAACAAACTCCCTTATATCAAAAACATGAAGTTTGACTTATCAAAAATAGAAATTTCAGACTACATGAAAAAAAACTACTATCTACTTAGTAATTTTGAACCTATAAATATCGATAGAGTGCACTTAAAACAGAGATTAGAAAAGCTAAAACAAGAACAATTAGACTCTTTTATCTACCAACCTATAGATAAGCTTGACCCTTTTAATCTTTTTAAATTTGACATACCAGCAACCAATAACCAATACAGTAAAGATGGTTTTTTAATACTCAAAAATCATGGTTATCTACTAACAGCAAATATCGATGCACCATCAAATGATCTTGACTTAGCTAAAAAAATTGAAAAAGAGTTAACTCTCATAGTTAAAAAACAAAAAGATATAGTGGCGTTTTCTCCACTATTTTTTGTAGCACAAAACTCTACTATCATCAAATCAAAAGTCCAAACGATACTGATTTTATCGTTTATCTTGCTTGTGATTGCATTTTTTGTTATGTTAAAAGATTATAAATTACTGATTGCAAATATAGTTACACTAGCTAGTTCAATATTTGTAGCACTAAGCGTATTAACATTTATCTTTGACCAAGTATCTATATTTACTCTAGCGTTTGGAAGTGCTATTAGTGCGCTGTCAATTGATTATCTATTTCATAACTATTTTCATAACCAATACAATAGCAAAAAGCTAAATAGATCAGTTTTTTTATCATGGCTTACAACTATTTTAGGGTTAACCCTTTTACAATTTGTTCCATTTCCGCTGATATCTCAATTAGCAATATTTGCAACAATTAGTCTTAGTTTTGCCTATTTTCAATTTACTTTTATATATCCATTGTTTAAATTTACACCTAAAAGCAGTAGAGTAAAAATTGATTCTCTGTTTATATCTAAAAAATTTATCTCCGCAAATTTTATATGGCTAATCTCTATTGTTATTATTATCTATGCAAGTTTTAACATGACATTTGATTATGATTTAAAAAATTTAGACTATGACAACAAGGAGTTAAAACAGACACAAAATATAATCGAAAAAGATATCTTAAAAACAACATCCATAATTCTCATTGAAGCTAACAGCACACAGAGGCTAATACTAAAAGCCAAACAGTTAAAAACCCTAGCACAAAGTATCAACTCTCTTGATCGTATCACTTTAACTCGTGACCAATTTATACAAAAACTAAACTTATTAAATAGCTATAATTTTGATAATTTAAAACAAACTTTAAACTCAGTATCAAAAGAGATTGGATTTAAAAATGACTATTTTTCATCTTCATACGATTTTATAAAACATATTCCTAAATCATATTTATTGGATCTAGCCGCACTTAAAGAATTTAACTATGAGATATTAAAAATCGATGACAAATTTTATACACTAGCTACAATAGAGAACAAAGAGATGCAAAATATCAAAAATATTGACAATGTTTACCCCATAAATGCATCTAAACTTATCAAAAAAAGTGCCAAAGGGGTATTTAAAAGCTTAGTTGTCTATCTGTTTATCTCATTTTTTAGTATTATTATCCTCATAGCACTTGTAGCAAGAAAAAAAACTATCTTCACACTTAGTTTTATACTCTTTCCAGTAGCTATAATACTATTGTATTTAAGTTTTTTTAATATCAATATCATGCATCTTTTTGCACTCATTATCATAATCATTGCAGGTATTGACTATGGTATATATACTATGCAAAAGGATACTATACAGACAAAAGAAGCAATAGTGTACTCTTTACTTACTACATTTAGTGGTTTTGGAGTATTGGCACTTAGTAACATAGGTGCTATGCACTCTATTGGTATAGTCGTGTTAATCGGTATATTGTCAATACTATTTTTAGTGCTTTTTTTGAAGCCATTAAAAAGCGTTTAATTAGACTATTTGCACTATAATGATGACGATTTTCACAACTATTTGATAAGGAAAAGAGTAAATGAACAACAAAAAGTTAACCGGCGAAGAAGCACTTTTAGAAGCACAAAAAATTGCATTTGCACCCATAATCTTTCAAGTAGCACGACTGCTTAGAGACTTTAAAATATTACAACTACTTCAAGACAACAAACGAAGTGGTTGCACCATAGATGATATATGCCAAAAAACTGATCTGTCAAATTATGCTGTTCAAATACTCTGTGAATCAGGCTTAAGCATGAATGTTTTAAGCGTAGAAAATGAGAAATACTTTATCACTAATGTTGGTTATTTTTTACTTGTTGATGAGATGACCAATATTAACATGGACTTTAACCATGATGTAAATTATCTTGGCATGTATGATTTAGAAAAATCACTAAAAGAGGGAAAACCCGCTGGACTAAATAGCGCCTTTAACAACGAATTGGAAACCATATATCCTTTTTTATTGAAATTGCCACAAAAAGCAAAAACAAGCTGGTTTAATTTTGATCACTTCTACTCTGATGCTGCTTTTAAAGCCTTAGTTGAAATAATAAAAAACAGAGCCCCAAAAAAGTTGATGGATATAGGCGGAAACACAGGGAAATGGGCTTTGGCACTTACACAAACTTCGCCCAAAGTGGAAGTAACAATATTAGACCATCAAAAACAAATTGAAGCAGCTCTTGAAAATGCTAAAAAAGCAGGTGTTCAAGATAGAGTTAAAGGTGTTGTTATTGATCTTTTAAATCACTCCATTGCATTTCCAAAAGGTTACGATGCTATTTGGATGAGTCAATTTTTAGACTGTTTTGGAAAAGAAGATATCATCTCTCTTCTAAAAAGAGCACATGATGCCATAGATGATGAGGGGAAAATTTATATCGTAGAACCATTTTGGGACAGACAAATACACGACATCGGCTCTTATATCTTGATCAATACCTCACCATACTTTACAGCCCTAGCAAATGGAAAAAGCAAGATGTATCGCGCTTGCGAAATGCATACATTTGCAAAAAGTGCTGGTTTAAAAGTTGTTGAAGAGATTGATAGATTGGGCTTTGGTCACACTCTAATGGTCTGCATGAGAGATTAATTTAAATTTTCTTACGATACTAATCAAAACTAATTTTGAATGAATTTTACTAAGCCTTATATTGTCTTTTAATTTATCAAAATGTGACACTCTCTCATCAGATGGAGGATAATAGACTCTGATTTTAGCCTCTTTAACATCTCTTTGCATCCATAAATGTTTGACAATGACCTCTATCTCAAAATCATATCGACTATGTGTTAAATCAAGTTCAAGTATAGATATAGGATATGCCCTAAAACCACTTTGTGTATCATCAAGCCACCTGCTAGTCTCTAAAGAAATCCAAAAATTACTAAAAACTCTGCCAAATTTTGATGAGTTTGGAACATTGTCCTCAAACTTCCTACAACCGATGACTATTGTATTGTCTTCCATCATGGGCAAAAGCTTAAAAAATTCACAAGGATAGTGTTGTCCATCACCATCTATAGTGATAATATACTCAAAACCAAGTCGCTTAGCCTCTTTAGCGCCGGTTATTATCGCTTTGCCTTTACCCCTATTGGTAGCATGTCGCAAAACACTCAAACTATGATGCAAATCCAAAATAGAATCCACCATAACATCTGAACCATCATCAACAACAATAACAAATTGATTTAATTCCAAACAGTTAAAGATAACACCATAAATAGTTTCAGGATTGTTATAAACTGGTATAACTATGCAATATTTATTCATATATCATACTAAAACTACTCACCAAAGCGTCTTGATTAAAGATTTTTACCCTCGCCAAATCATTTTTCTCAACCACAAAATAGACGATACTATCATTTGGTTTAATAGGCAAAGCAAATTTTGCTTTTTGGATCTCTATAATTTTTTTGGAGAGTATCTCTGCTATTATATCAAGTTGCAAAAAAGCTGGAAGAATTGGATTTGACTCAAAGTGCGCCTTAAATACTGGATGAGTTTCATCTGCCAATATAACAGACCAACGATCATCTCCTATCTTTGTTACACTATATAAGTTTTCAGTAAGTTTCATCAAAAAACCTTATTATTTAACAATAATATTAAATTGACCACTTGCAACTTCATCTCCTAGCTCCTGCTCATACATTACAAAACCAAGTAGATAATAGTTTTGCAATCTCGCTACAACTTCTGTCCTTACTACATACACATTTTTATCAAATTTTATTAACTGTTTTATATTTTTCATGCCTGTTAAAAAACCTGCAGAGTGGTGTCTAGGTATTGATTTGATAAAAATTACATTTTGAGCAGCAGCCTCAACAGAGGCAGCAAGTGTCGGTATGGTTTTAAAATCTACTATCGATCTTGCATAATTCTCTTCACTTATCTCAACTTCTTTTATAAACCGTACAGGCTCTTTATGTGGTAGAGTTTCAATCATATCTCTACTCTTACAACAGGATTTTCTATCTTTTTAGATTTATGATAAATCTCCAACATCTGCCAAAGAGATGGAGTAAATTCTTCATAAGGTATATTTTCTATCTCTATATTTGCTTTATCTTTTGTTACCTCAACAAGCATCGAAACTCCACTCTCTAGCTGGGTTGCACCACAACGGTTTATCTCATCAATTTTATCAAATTCAAATGCATCTACATTTAGTAACAAAATTTTTCCTCTTGTTATCGCCTTTATAGCCCCTACTTTTAATATACTAAGCGAAGTCTCTTCAAGATCTGAAACAGTTACAATTTCACCTCTATTTTGAGATACCAGTGATAAATATGAAACAGGCGTATTATGTACTGAGTTTTGAAATGCTGTTGGACTTAATAAGCTCTTATTGTAGATAGATTCTACGATACTAGCAGTCGCCTGAACTTCACCATAAGCCGTACCAAAAACGATCATTTGGCTATCATAATCAACTTCTGAAGCTAAATATATAGCTATTTTTGCCCCTCTTGTAAGTCTTCGTCTTAATAACATCTTTTTAACTAACTCTTTCTCTTTTAAGTTATCACACTTATGGCTGGCACTTACAAAAGCGGTCTTAAGAATTTTTAAATTAACTATCATTGTCTACTCTTTTTATAACAATAGATACATTATTTCCACCAAATGCAAAAGAGTTAGATAGCACATATTTTAACTCTCTCTTAGCACTCTCTTTTGGCAGATTTAACTCTTTTATCTCTTGATTTTTAAGATTAAAATTTGCCGGCACTATCTGATGTTTTAAAACAAGTGCGGAGATAATAAGCTCAATAGCCCCACATGCACCAAGCGTATGTCCTGTAATTGATTTTGTTGAACCAACAAGTGGCTTATCTGAAAAAAGATCTAAAATTGCTCTTGCCTCAGATAAGTCATTTGCTAATGTCGCCGTTCCATGTGCATTGATATAATCAATCTCACAAGCTTTGATATCTGCGTCTTCCAAAGCATTTGTCATAGCCAACTTTGCACCCAAACCTTCCGGCTGTGGATGTGTGATGTTATAAGCATCAGAACTACACCCTACCCCACAAAGCTCAATATCACTCTTTTTACAAGAAAATAAAATAGTACCAATCCCCTCAGCTACATTCATACCAGCTCGACCCTCATCAAAAGGTACGGCACACTCACTAGAGAGTACACCAAGAGCATTAAACCCATTTACCGTGGTATAACTAATAGAGTCTACTCCAACAACCAAAACAGTATCATAACTACCCGATTCAATCAACTCTTTTGCAAAAACTATTGCATTAGAGCTAGATGTACATGCTGTAGAAAATGATATAGCCTCTTTAAAACCAAAATGTTTTTTAAGTGCATATGAGATGGAGTAAATTGCCTGTTTATGTAGTTTTATATTTTGGTAACTTCCATAATCTTTTATAAACTCTCTCTCAGCCCATGCCATGCCACCCACAGATGACCCAACAAGTAAAAAGGTATTTTGTACATCTAACACCGATGTCTCTATCACACTTTTAACAGACTCAAACAAAAGCTCATCAAAAGATTTTTCAGATTTAATTTTACCAATAGCACTCAAAGTTCCATCAATTAAATAATTTTTATATTTTGAAACTCCGCTAACTCCTTGAAGTATAGAGTCAAAAACTTCCTTTTTATTTAAGCCAGCACTACAACATATATCCATTTGATGGATATAAACCGCTCTATTTTTGGTTGTCATTTATATAATTAGTTAATGTTTGAACTGTTGCAAAAACATCTTTTGCTTCGCTCATGTTACCAAATTTAATACTAAATTCATTATCTAACATTACAACTAACTCTATAGCATCTACAGAATCTAAGCCTAGTCCTTCGTTAAAAAGAGCATCATCATCAGCAATATCATCAGGCGAAATATCTTCTAAACTTAATCCTGAAATTAACTTTTTTTTCACATCTTGAGCTGATATCATTTTCTATCCTCTTCATAAATTTAAAATTTTTAGGATCAATGGTACATTAATTTAGCTTTATATAAAGCTAAATTAATGTACCTTATGAGAAAATATTAATCCACAATTCAAAAAGAGGTTAAACGATGCAAAAAGTATTAATAACAGGCGCTACAGGCTCTATAGGAGAAGCTATTGTTGAAGAATTTGCAAGAGCTGGATATTACATTTATATCCACTATAGTAGCAATGAACAAAAAGCCAAAGAGCTCTTAATCAAAATAGATGGACAAGGTTCAATCTTAACATTTAATGTACAAAACAAAGAAGATGTCAAACAAAAATTAAAAGATATTGAGATAGATGTTCTTATCAATAATTTAGGTATCACAAAAGATAATCTATTTTTTTGGATGAGCGATGAAGAGTGGGAAGAGGTCATAGATATAAATTTAAATGGAATATTTAGAGTCACAAAAGCTCTTCTTGCAAACATGATCAAAAAGAAAAATTGCTCAATTGTCAATCTCTCCTCTATTGCTGGATTAGCCGGAAATATGGGTCAAGCAAACTATGCCACAACAAAAGGCGGAATTATAAGTTTTACCAAAACTTTAGCATTAGAGTTAGCACGATACAAAATTAGAGTAAATTGTGTAGCGCCAGGATTGATAAAATCTAACATGACAAAAGAGATAAATGAAGAGAACTTAAAACAATCTATACCATTGAATAGATTTGGCGAACCGGCAGAAGTAGCACATGCTGTGTATTTTGCTGCTACAAACAAGTACATGACTGCTGAAGTAATTAATATCAGTGGTGGTATGGTTAGATGAGAAGAGTAGTAGTAACAGGTATCGGCTTTTTATCTCCACTAGGCAATGAGATCGATATTTTAAAACAAAATTTAATCAATAACACTAGTGGTGTAAAAATTATGGAAAACTGGATCAACAATATGAATGGCATAGAGACTATCACAGCTGCTCCGGTTGATCTACAAGATTTTCAAGACATTCCAAGAAAACATCGCAGATCGATGGGCAGAGTCGCACTAATGAGTGCCAAAAGTATGCAAAATGCAATAAACGATAGCTCTTTAGATAACTCATCAATCCAAAATATAAAAACCGGTATCTCTTTTGGTTCAACTATGGGCGCAAATGAGACGCTGATGGAATGGCTAAGCGGAGTCTATAAAAATAAAAATTTTAAAGATCAAAACTCAATGACTTTTTTAAAAGCTATGAGTCACACAGTAGGAGCTAACTTAGCAGCAATGTTTGGCATAATCGGTCGATCAATTCCTACATGTTCTGCTTGCACATCTTCATCACAAGCTATAGGTGCAGGATATGAAGCGATAAAATTTGGTATAAGCGATATCATGTTTGTAGGTGGCGCTGAAGGTCTACATCCAATAGCTGGAGGTGTATTTGAAGTTATGGGCGCTACTAGCACAAAATACAACCAAACCCCAGACCTCACACCAAGACCATTTGATGCAAAAAGAGATGGTTTAGTTGTAGGAGAAGGAGCTGGTACACTTGTTCTTGAAGAGTATGAACACGCAAAAAAACGAAATGCAAAAATCTATGCCGAACTAAAGAGTTACGCAACAACCTGCGATGGAGCGCACCTCACAACACCTTCAAGATATGGAATGAACTCTGTGATAAATCTATCTTTAAAAAATGCAAATCTTACACCCACAGATATAGGATACATAAATGCTCACGCCACAGCAACACAAAAAGGGGACATAGAAGAGTCACATGCAACTCACCAAATTTTTTCAAACAAAACACCAATAAGTAGCACAAAAGGATATATGGGACATCTACTTGGAGGGTGTGGTGTTATAGAGAGTATCATCTGCTTAATAGCTCTAAACGATGGACTACTGCCCTCAAATAAAAACCTTGACGAAGTAGATAGTGATTGTGCTCCATTAGATTATATAACTAGCCATAGAGATAATAAAATCAAAAATGTCATGACTAACAATTTTGCATTTGGAGGTATAAACACTTCCATCATATTAAGCAAAATTTAACCTACTCTCTCTCATCATAATGCAGCTTCAACCCCTGCTCTGTCATGACAAACCCACTGATAAGTATCTTTCCTTCATGTACCTTTTTGTGGTGTTCCTTACATAAAGGGATAAGATTGTGTTTATGGTTTTTATGAAAATGGTCTATATTTCCATCCACATCAGCTACTGATTGGGCATTTATGTGGTGGATATCTTCTACTGTTTGGTTGCAAAGTGCACATTTGCTAAGAAAAATACTTTTGTTATATTTGCTTCGTTTTCGTTTTTTTAAAAGTTCCACTTCGCTGTACTCACCACTCATCTTTTTTCTAAGACCATAAGCCTCATCGATAAATTCTCTATCTAAATGAAGTGATTTTGCAAACTCCAAACCATAGAGAGAACTTCCACTCCCTTTTTCTAGTTTTCGGTTATATTCTAAAATATCGTTTAACTCATCATACTGAACTCCAAGGTGCAAAAAGATGATATTTTCAAGTTTTTGTATCTCTTTTAGGTTGATAAGCTGATGCAGATGTGTAGCAAATATAAAAAATGACCCCTTTGAATGAAGTTTCATGATAGCACTTGCAACGATAGCTAACGCAGACTCTGTTTCAGTACCATGGCATATCTCATCTCCAAGTACTAAAGAGTGTTTTGTTGTGCGATTAAAAATATTTTTAAGCTCCAACATCTCAACAGCAAAAGTCGAAAGCCCTTTGTAGAGATTATCACCTGAAACTATTCTTGTAAAAAGCTTATCAAACATTGTAAACTTAAGCTCTTTTGCCGGCACAAAAAATCCAGCTTGAGCTAAAATCACACTAATCCCTACACTCTTCATAAGAGATGATTTACCGCTAGAGTTGATACCATACAGTAGCACCCCTCTAATCTCCTCTTCACTGTACATGGGATGGTTTTTGTCACCTTGTGAAGTTCCTAAAGATATATCATTTGGCACATAGATACCATTCTCTTCTCTTGACTCTATGATCGGATGTCTTAACTCTTTTGCTTCAAAAAAGGGGCTATCATCTTTTTCTAAAAGTATCGGTCTCTCGTATCTATAGAGTGAGGCACATTTTGCATTGCTAACAGCAACATCTAGTGTCGCAATGTGAGAGATAGCTTTTTCCAAAACCAAAGCATATCGACACTCCAAATCCTCCAAGCTCTCATCATATCGTTTTTTTACAAGTGCTATCATCTTTACTTGATTTGAGATATACTCTGATGATATCTCCTCAAAAAGCATAGAAGAGATTTTGACTGAATTTTTAAGCTTTTTGATAAAAAAATCTTTGAAAAAATAGTGCTGTTTTTCAATGGTTATAAAACTTTTTATAAGCTTCTCTTCTATAAGTGCAAAACGGTTTTTAGTCATAGAGATATAATACCCCTCACTATCAAGATACTCTACGGTTGCATACTTTGAATCCCTATTTTCAAACATTGCATTTATGTGCGTACAAATTGTCTCGATCTTATATAACTGCAAACGCTGTTGCTGTTCTAGTGTATCGATAGCAGGATATATACCTGTTTTAAAAAAATTCTCTCTAATTTGAGTCTTTGATACTCTGGCACAAAGATCTAAGTCAAATGTATTTAAAAGAGTATAGATAAAATCCTGCATCTCATCAATTAGCCCCTGCTCACTAGATATACCAACCTCTTGCTCTTTTTTCAAGATAGAAAACACCGACTCCAAAGAGCTAAAGAGATAACCAAGCTCAAATGGATGGAGTTTTTTTAGTTTGATCCGACGAAGAATCCTCTCTAAATCATAAATTTGCTTCATTAAAATTTCAAACTGTTTATAGTGTATAGATATTTTTTGGCTCAAATCAAACCGCTCATTTAAAATCTTCAAATCACAGATAGGATTTAAAAGTCTCTCTTTTAGCATCCTTTTTCCAATAGCTGTTGAAGTTTGATCGATAAGATTTAGGACTGTCTTATCACTTGCTCTTCTTGAAGTTATACCAAGTTGTTCTATTGCGTTATTTCCAAGATACAAGAAGTGATTTCCACTCAAAAACTTTGGTCTGTCCATCTTCTCTATCAAAGAACTATCATGAGTTATGATAAAATCACAAAGAATAGCCAACGCTTCACTAGCACACGGATATCTCTCAAGATCAAGATATTCAATAGGAGAGAGAAAAGATTTGATACCATATACACTTTTAAAAAGCTCATTTTGATAAGCAATTTTTAGACGACATTTATTAAAACTATAGTGATAATTACCAATAACTTCAAGATAGTTCAAAACCCAATCTCGATCTATCTCACTACCTGAAAATGTAAGTACAACCTCCGAAGTATGGTAAGATTGAAGCAGAGTAAAAACCTCATCAAGAGCAAAAGTTTTATCTTCGCTCGTACCGTGTATCTCACAAACCATGGTTTTACCCGTACTCACATCAATAGCTGCATATCCAACTGAATAAATATCACTATTTTTATCTATAAGAAGTGCTGAGATATTGTTCTCACTTGGCTCTTGTAGATAATCAAAATTTGTCCCAGGGCTTATGATACTTGATATATATCGACTCACATGTGGTGGTTCGCCCTTTTGTTTGACTAAAACAATCGTATATTTTTTTGTCTGAATAATACGATTTAAATGTCTCTCAACTGAAACAGATGGTACACCCGCAAGAAGAGGGTTTTGTGCTGAATTTTCAATGATAGATTTATTTTTTCTTGTTAGCTGGATATTTAAAAGCTCACTCATCTCTTTAGCTTTTCCAACCTGCTCTTTTTCATTGTTTATCTCATAAACTTCAAAAAAACTCCCAATCTCCATAAGTACGACGGTATCTTTACCATATAGTTTCTCATAGTATCGTTGAAGATCAAAATAGATCTCTGTAAGGAGTCTGTTTTTGTTATTTAAAAGTTTTTTACTCTCATCCGTTTGCAGGTTTATAACTATATCCTTGGTAATATTTTGCTTTGATTATACATAAAAAGGGTAAAATCTTTTATCTACGAGGAGTAAACCATGGCAAAATTTATAGTTTTAAAAGATATCGCTATATTAGACAAGGGTGTTGGAGAACTAAATCGTTTTGTGGCGATTGAGGGAGTAGATATTGACAACTACGGTGCTCTGTCACCACAAAGCCTAAGGGCTTCAAAAAGAGCACTCTCAAACCAAGCTGTTAAAGCTGGTGCAACGCGTATAAATCAAAGCGATTGTGTTGATATGTCAAATGCTCTTGAAGCTAGTGATGACATGATTGTGGCATTTAACGGTGATGACATCATCTACACTTCTTTGCAAAGTGGTTTTGCAATAGAAAAATTTATGATCAAAAATGAGCTCTTAGTTCCAGATAACAAAGTAAAAAATCGTTCAATTTTTAGCAGATGGTTCTCATGAGAGGGTTTTTATCTTCAATTTTTGTTTTTTTACTACTAGCAGGCTGTAGTTCAACAAGAGAAAACTCTACTACAACTTTAAAAACTGAAGATCTCATCATAAAGCCCTATTTTTCCCTAACAAATAGTAACTTCAACAAAGGTGGAGGAGTTGATGATATACTCATTGATGAGATTACAAACGCCAAAAAAAATATCTATCTTGCGATATATGGATTTTCAAATGATCGCATAAGAGATGCAATCATAGTAGCTTTCAAAAAGGGGGTTGATACCAAAATTGTTACAGATGATAGCCAACTAGATAGTGAAAATATAACTATTTTAAGAGATGAGGGCATTGAAATCATCGATGACAAAAACCCATACGCCCTAATGCATCATAAATTTCTCATAATTGATGAGAGCGTTGTTTGGAGTGGATCAGCAAACTACAGCTACTATGCATTTTACAAAAACAATGAAAACTTAGTAAAAATCAAGAGCCAAAAGATAGCAAAAGTCTACCTTGACGAATTTAAAGAGCTATATGACCACAAAGATATAGAGGGTGCTTACATCAGTAGTTCATTAGAGATTTACTTTTCCCCAGAAGATGATTTTGAGCAGAGACTGTTAGAGCTTATAGAAAATGCAAAAGAGTCAATCGATTTTTTAGCTTTTGCGTTTACAAACAAAAATTTATCAGATGCCCTAAAAATGAAATTTGACCAAGGAGTAAAGATACGAGGTGTTTTTGATAAAAAACAAAATGACGGCTTTTTAAAAAAATACTCAAAATACAACACTCTTTTAGCACACAAAATAGATGTCAAACTAGACGGCAACCGCCAAACCATGCACAACAAAATCTTTATCATAGATAAAAAAACAGTCGTAACGGGTTCATATAACTTTACCATCAAAGCAAATGAAGAGAACAACGAAAACGCCATCATCGTACACAACCGTGAATTTGCTTCAAGATATGAGAGTGAATTTGAAGATATTTTTTCACTCGCCAACTAGGCAAAAGCCAACTCCTCCTCATCTACAAGCTCTGGTTTTGGCTCACCAAGATAATACCCCTGTGAGTAATCTATACTCAATTTTTCGACCTCCTCCTGAACATCTTTGCAGTGTACAAATTCAGCAACTGTTTTTAACCCCAACTCTTTAGCAAACTTAACTATTGATTTAACGATAATCTTTGCTTCAGCATCTTGGTGGATATTTTTGATCAAAGAACCGTCAATCTTTAGATAATCAGCATTAAGTTTTAAAACATGTAAAAAATTTGAATACCCGCTTCCAAAATCATCTATAGAAATTTTACACCCTTGCTCTGCCACATGTTGAGTAAATTTTATAACAGCTTCTATATCTTCGATACTCTCAGACTCTAACACCTCAAAAGTTGCCTGTTTAGTAACTTCATATCTTTGCATGGTATTCATCGTAAACTCCAAAAGTTGCTCATCAAGTATATCATCTATCTCAAAATTAAGTGAAAAACTATGATAACTATTTTGAAATGCCATGCAACTTTTGGTAATCATAATCCGAGCAATCTGTTTATAAAGTTTTGCTTTTTTTGAAATTTCTAAAAAGAAAAATGGGGAAAGAACCCTGCCGTCCTCTTCGATAAGCCTTACTAGTGACTCATAGCTCTTAATTTTACCTGTTTTATTATCATAGATTGGTTGAAAATATGGAACAATACGATCATTTTTAATAGCGCATTTGATTTTTTTAATCATTTGAATATTGTTATCAATGGTCTTTTCAATCTCATATGTACTATTGTAAACAACAATAGGTTTTTTAGCCCTATATGCTTCTTGTAACGCAATATCAGCCTTTTCCAAAAGCGGTTTATCTTTGATACTAGCTCCTATCGTAAAAGTAGCGTCAATTTCAAGATCTTTGATAAAAAATGTATTTTTATTTAAACTACTTTCAAGATCATATAAAATAGAGGAGAAAACTGTTTCACTTTTAGCTTTTTTACTATAAAGAGCAAATTCATTACCTGGCAATTTGTAAAGTTTATAATCCGAATAGTGAAAAAATTCCTCTATTTTTTCCTTAATAACTATCAAAAGATCATCACTTATTTCGTATCCGTAAAAATTATTAATTTCCTTATAATTATCCAAACATACTATTGCTAAAACACTATCTTCACTACCTTTTTTTAAAGTATTTATCAAAGCCAACCTATTTGGCAACAAAGTCGTTGATTCTGTAAAAAGTTGGTCTTTTAGCTTTTGTGTTTTTTCCAAGACTTTCTCTTCCAATGTTTCATTTAAATTATGTAGATTTGTGGCATATTCAAGTGTTTTTTTATGGGAAATATTCAAAGCATTTGATATCATGCCAATCTCATCTTTTTTATCTAAGTAAGGTATATCCATGTCCACCTCAGGTGAATAGCCTCGAAGCATATATGCCAATCTTTTTAAAGGTTGAAGCAGTCTCTGCATATATCTATGCAACATTAAAAAAGTCAAAGCAACAAATGCTATAGCCACACCCATAAGTTGGGTATATTGTCTCATCAATGTTTCAAAATGTTTTGTTGAATAGACAATTTGCAACTTACCAATTTTTTTTTCACTATTTGGTTTATATATGGGTGCTGAAACCTTAATGCCCTCAACTATATCCCGTTTAGAATTTTTCATAACAAGTTCTGTCTCACTAAATATTACAACTTCCAATAC
>CAYUSV010000028.1:0-20364 GCA_964447385.1 uncultured Campylobacterales bacterium
CTCACCCATCTGTCCAATTTGGAAAGGAGATTATAGTTATAAATTGCTTAAAATTCTCTGAACAACCTCTTTTGGATTATCTGATCTATATATAGGACGACCCACAACTATAAAATCAACCAACTCTTTTTTAGCAAATGCTATATCAGCGACTCTTTTTTGGTCTCCTTTCTCCTCTCCAAAAGGGCGTATTCCAGGGGTTAGTGTCAAAAAAGTATTGTCTGTGTTAGTTTTTATCATTTTGCTCTCAAAAGCTGAACAAACTACACCATTTATACCGGCACTATAAGACTCTTTTGCAAATTTTAGTGCTTTTGTGTTGATATCTTCACAGTATATAGTTTTAAAAGATTCATTGTCAAAACTTGTAAGAGCTGTAACTGCTAATATAATTGGAGGATTTTTTATCTCTTTTACTCTATCCATCACACCACGCATAGCTATCACACCGCTTGATGCATGGATATTGAACATATCGACACCTAGTTTTGCAATCTCTTGACTAGCATCAGCCATTGTGTTTGGTATATCATAGAGTTTTAGATCTAAAAATATCTTAAAATTTGGATTGATTGATTTTAACTCTTCTAAGATTTTTTTACCATCTCTGATGTAACTTCTAAAACCAACTTTTAGCCAGATATCAAACTCTTTAAGTTCACGAGCAAGTGTCATGTTCGCTCTGTATGTTGGCAAATCAAGAGCTACGCATAATTTCATTTAGACTTCTTTACGGCGTCCAATACACCATTTATAAACTTTGGAGCAGTATCACTTGCTAAAGTTTTACACAGTTCGATTGACTCATTGATGATAACTGCATCGTCAAGGTCGGTTTTTAGTATCTCATAAGTTCCAAGTCTAAGAATCGCTCTCTCAATGTGACCTATACTAGCTATCTTGTACTCTTTTAGATGTTTATCTAGCTCTGTATCTATATCTTCAAGATTTGTTGTAACTCCGTCAAATAGTGATTTTGCAAACTCTTTTTGTTTGTTTCTTATCTTTTTATCTTCAAAGATCTCATCTATAAATTTTTCGATATTTTCATTGCCTATATCTTTGGCATAAAGAAGAGTTATCACACTCTCTCTTGATTGGTGACGAGTAGCCATAAGTTATATATTTTTATAAAGGCTTAACATTTCGATGAGTCCTGTCATCGCTTCAAAGCCTTTATTTCCTACTTTGCTACCTGCTCGCTCTATCGCTTGTTCTATCGAATCAGTTGTAAGCACTCCAAAGGTTACTGGTTTGCCATGTTTTAGTGTAACTGTTGCTATACCTTTTGTAGCTTCTGCTGAGACATAGTCAAAATGAGGTGTACTTCCTCTAATGACCGCTCCTACACAACAAACGCCGTCATATTTACCGCTAGATAGTACACGATCTAGTGCAAATGGTATCTCAAATGCTCCTGGCACTAAAATAAGGTCTAAGTTTTTCTCATCTCCTCCATGTCTTATGAACGCATCTTTTGCACCCTCAACAAGTCTATCAGTTATGATGTGGTTAAACCTTCCATTGATGATAGCAACTTTCTGGCTGCCATCAAGCGATAAGTATCCTTCTATAATGTTCATATATATTCCTCTACTTCTTTAATATAAACTCATTTTATCTAAACTTCCCCTAAAATAAGTAAGGCATCTTTATATATAGGTTCATCGATAAAGCCATAACTCTTGTGCATAAAGCCACTCTCGCCCTCTTTGGTTTTACTCTCAAAAAGCTCTTTAATCTCTTTTGCTCTTTTTATCGCCTTCTCATCACTTGCAAAAATCTTATTGGCAATTTCTACCTGTTTAGGACCTAAACAACTCACACCACTATATCCCATGCGCTTTTGAAGTTCACACCATTTTTTAAAACCTTCCAAATCTTCATACTCTTGATAAGTAAATCCGATAGGATAAATTCCACCAACTCTAGCATCAACCAAAAATCGACTCAATATATACTCAATTGTAGGATTATCAAACTCCAGCACACTTTGAATAATCCCCAAAGAGTTTAACATATCCATGATACCAAGTGAACTACACTCAACTCTATTTTGGACATTTAACGATGCAAGATTTAAAAGAGACTCTTTTGTTTCGATAGATAGATGAAGTTTGATATTTGCATTCAATATAGATAAAGCCTCTTTTACATCATTTTTATCTCTTATCTTTGCAACTCTGATTGCATCTGGTAAAACCTTGTTTAAAAACTCTATCTCTTCTTTTCCTCCCTCATGTATAGGGTTTACTCTTACTATAATTTTTGAAGTAGAGTTTTTTAGGTGAGAGATAAAAACAGCTGTTAAAAACAGTGCTCTTTTTTTCATCTGTGGTGCAACACCATCTTCGAGGTTAATTGTCACTATATCTGCATCAAGCTGGTCAATTTTATTTAAATGTTTTAGCTTTAGAGGATTTAACATCATCGCTGAACGAGGATTGTTTATCTTGGCGCAAATTCGTTTAGGTTTTATAACCAAGCCTTCAAGCCACTCATTGTCCATATCTTCAAAAATTGAAATATCTTCAAAAACCATATCTTCCCTTCGGTTTAATTGTGATATTATTATAACACAGATTAAGGATATAAATGAAAAAAATATTTACAGCTATTGACAACTATTTAATAGATTTAGAGAAAGAGATTTTAGAGATAGTAGAGAATCAGTCTATTCCTTTAGCAGAAAAAAATAGACTAATGGAACCAATAGCCGATCAAAAAAAGGTGTTAATTTATACAAAATCAGCACTTGAAAATATCAAAAACAAAAAGTATGAAGCCAAGTGTGGCATGAGTGAGATGAACAATAAAGATCAAATTAAAGGATAATCTATGGATAACAGAGCGCTTGTAGCAGAGATGTTTACACTTCAACAAAAATTAAATGACCAAACAAATGGTAAAGGCTGGGAAAAAGGTTACAATAAACACGATCGTATTATAAACTGGAAACGCTGTATTCACATGGAGTCTGCTGAACTTATAGATAGTTTTAACTGGAAACATTGGAAAGATATAAATATCGCACCAGATTGGAACAATATCAAGATAGAGCTTGTAGATATTTGGCATTTTGTGATGAGTTTGGGACTTGAGTATTATAAAAACAATAATTTGGGTGATATTGATACAATTGTTAATGAAGTGAGAGATTCAAAATACTTTGATGAGTTTTGTGGTGATGCGGGGTTGACAGAAGATGAAGATGCTCTTATCATCGTCAGTACAGCTGAATACCTCATACGACATGTCCTTGAAGATAAAAGTTTTGATGTTATTTTAGATGATTTTATGGTTGTTGCTTTGCAGTGTGGATTAAATATGGAAATCTTGTATAAATATTATATAGGTAAAAATATACTTAATCAATTTCGTCAAGATAATGGATACAAAGAGGGAACTTATAAAAAAACATGGAATGGTGTTGAAGATAATGTAGTCATGTCAGGGTTATTAGACCAAGACGCACTTAGTGCTAAGAATCTTTATGACAAACTGGAACAAGCATATAATTTATGATTGAAACAGGACTATTTAAAAAGAGTGTTGCTGATTTTCTATCGCCAAAACTTTTAGCAATATCTGTTGTCCCATTTTTTGTGACATTTGTGTTGTTTTTATATCTGTATCTTGGTTTTGGTGCAGATGCTATTGACTCTTTTAAGAACAGTATTGACAATGGAGTAGTTCCATTTCTTGACCCTGATGTACACCCAATTCTTACTTATATTTTGACCATCGGGATTTTTAAGTGGCTTTTTGCAATTTTTTTCTATCTAGTTGGCGCAGTTGCTGTGATTTTGCTTTCGGTTATTTTAGCTGTGGTAGTTATAGGGTTTTTTACCCCTTTTATCGTTAAGGTTATTCAAAAAAAACATTATCCAAATTTTACGATTAAAAATGAAGACTTTACTTTGGGTGTGACTATATGGCATTTTGTTAAAGTTTTGTCTATCTTTGTTTTACTTTTTTTAATTGCTTTACCATTTTTGTTTGTTCCAGGGGTAAATTTTATCGCTATTAATATCCCTTTTTATTATCTATTTCATAATTTTTTGATTTTAGATGTTGGCTCATCTATTGACTCAAAAGAGGAGTTTAAAACCATCACTAAAAAACATAAACTACTTTTTAGAAGCACAACACTCAGCCTTTTTGGGTTTTCGTTGATTCCTCTGGTTGGGATGATTTTTCAAGTACTTTTTGTAATCATCTTGACTCACCAATTTTTTGTAAAGAGTATAGAAGATAGATCATGAGAATATTTTTAATTATCTTTTTTATCTTTGTATCACAAGCTTTGGCATTGGATTTCAGACAGATTTTAATTCTTAAAACTGTTAAAAATGTTGCTTTAGATTATCCCGATAACAAAGGTCGCACTTTTGAAAATACAGCAATGGCGATTTGTCTGACAGAAACAAGTGGAGGCAAACTTAATTTTGGTGATAAACAACTTTTGAAAAAAGGGATCAAAAAAGCCTCTTATGGCATTATGCAGGTTCGCTTAGGTACTGCTAGATTTGTAGCCAAAAAGTTTAAATTGACTAAAGTTAACAAGATGAGTGATCTTGAACTTATCAAAAAGATGATGTATAATAATCTTTTTAATGCAAAAATAGGAGTCTTATATATAGTCTGGTGTTCAAATAACTCAAAGAGCTATTTTGAGACAGTTAGCAGATACAATGGAGGCAAAGTAAATCACCCCTACTTCAATAAAGTACAGAAAAATTTAAAACTGATTAAAAAACACAATTTATAAATTATTGCACAAATGTACCTCTCACCTCTAAAAGAAGCATATTTTGACACATTGCTATATATTCAGCAATTGCTGTTTCAGTTTCTGGTGTAGGATAGATATTTAATACTATTTGATTGCCAAATATCTTATAAATCATCGCTTTGACATCAATTGCAACTGAACTATTATTTGCACCATCAAGATGAAATCTAAGTTGAAATGATTTTGTGTGTAAACCTTTTGCTTGAAGCTCTTCTATTTTTGCTAATTGTGAGGTGATCAAAATAGAATTTTTAGAGATATCAGCAACTAAACCTTCTGCATAAAATTCCTCTTCACACTCTAATATAGCTTGTATCGGACGATACGGCGCAACCCTGATATTTTTTCTATGTACAGGAGAATTATCTAAAAACTTCATATTATCAAGCGCTATTATTCCGCTGTTGAAGTTAATATTTGTTATATCAGCTCTCATGATATCTGGTATCATAGTATGTTCGATATATACAAACTCTTGTTTTTTCAAAAACGGAAGATACTCTTGATTTGCCTTGGCTTGAAGTGTACCGTTTTTATAATCTTGAACTATAACTTTACTCATCAATGGAGCTTCTTTGTAAAATCCGTAAAGATTTAAATGAGGTTCTTGAGTATATATCGAACGGATATTATCAAAATCACCATTATGGCTATACTCAAAAAATTTAGTTCCATAATAGATATCAATAACTTTTGAGATTTTGGATTTCATAAAAAATGTATGAACTCTCTCTATAAGGGAGTTTTTATCATCACTCTGATCATACGCTGTAATACCTACATTTTTAACAGATACACCAAACTTTATCTTTACACTCATTAGCATGTTCTTCATCGTCATAACAACATTGTGAATTTTGCTTTCATGTATAAAAATTAAAAAGTTATTGCTACTTTCATAAACAATAGGTGTATAACCCAAAAAAGTATACATAAAACTCATAACTTCTTTAAACTCATTTGCTTTATTAGGAGCAAATTTTAATTCAAATTTGATTATACATAAATGCGAACTATAATTAACCGATCTCTCTATTTGCGACTCTATAAAGGAGTGGTTCATATAATTTGCGATCAATAAACTGTTATTTGTCATAGTTACTCTTTTTTGTTAGAATGTTGTTGAAATGTTATAGTTACACTATCGACACATTAAAGGTAAGGTTTAGGGAAATGGATATAAAAAATAGGTTTTATGAAGATTTAAAACAAGTTTATCAAATAATAAAAGAGAATCAAAAAGATATAAGCTCTTATTATGATATTTTAAGTAAGGATGATACTCTTCAAAAGTTGGATTTTATCAACACTTTTTTAGAAAAGATTGCACTTGAAGTTAATCTTGAAAATCAAATGGCAGCAACTTCAAGATTAGTCTCTCTTCGTGATGACTCTATTTTTCAATCGTTAAAAAAAGCAGGGTTTAGTGAAGATGAAATAATAGAAAAAAAAGAGTTAGCATATCTTTGGGTGGCAGATTTTCATCTCAATGTTCATCAAAATTTAATAGAGACTATTGAAAACAAAAAGCTATTAACACCATTTTATAGAGCAGTTTTTACAGGTGTGCATGAGGTTGGTCTTACATTTAGCAGATGGCAATCTAGCTGGACGGCTGAAATTATAAATGGAGTAAATAGAGAGCTTTATCGACTTTTTGAGGGAGATGAAGAGAAAATTTTTAAAATGCTAAATGAGAAAAATCTGCACGATAGAGGGCATGATGGGGAAAAAGGAGATCGATCTTACTCTGTGCTTATTCAACAAGAAGATGGTACTTTTAAATCTCTGCCATATGCTAAGGCGTTTGAACAAGAGGTAAAAGAGTCGCTTATAGCACTTAAAA
This sequence comes from uncultured Campylobacterales bacterium, assembly GCA_964447385.1. GTDB lineage: Bacteria > Campylobacterota > Campylobacteria > Campylobacterales > QNZT01 > SZUA-1433. Next base: position 6,642 of record CAYUSV010000028.1, read on the forward strand.
AGTTTAAAAATACTCTATATGAACTCGAAGATGAGGTATTTGGGCAAAAGGAGGTACACCTTTTGTATCTTCAAGCTATTATTGATGCATTGAGTGAAAAAGATAGTGATAAACTTATACCAAAATGGGCTGATGTAGATAGAAAATGGATGAAAGTTACAGCGCCAATTCAGATTGGACATCCGTTAGAGTATTATGAAGACCACTATAAAAAAGCAGTTGCACTAGAGTGGGATCTTCGTATAGTAAATCCACAAAGCCATGTTGGAGATGTAAAAGATGATATCGAGTCTATGTACAAAGAGATATTCTCTTTGGTTGAAAGTGAAGTAGAACAAAGTAGAAAAATATATGAAAGATCACTTCAAAATACAAAGAGAGTACAACTCTACCTCGGTCGTCCGGCACTTTATTATGGTGCTGAATTTTGTGGACTATTCTCAGCTCAAGTTGTTCCAAATGACGAAGTTGTAACCAAAGAAGAGGGTAAAAAAATCTTTGCATTTGCTGATAATGTTTTAGATGCTATAAAAGCAAAACCATTTATGAAAATTCAAAAAGAGATATTTAGCCAAGAGTTTTTAGATAAAAGTAGAGAAGTTATCTTTAAAAAACCAGATATTTGGCATCAAGTATATAACATCACGACAATTGGACATGAGTATGGGCATATCCTCTGGCTTGATGAAGATAGTGAAACACTTATGAATAAAAGTGGCAATTTTAAAAACATTGAAGAGTTCAAGGCTACAACAGGTGGATTAGTTGCATTTTTCTTAAACGAAAAAGAGGAGTTAAAGTATCATATACTTAGCGATATAGTAAAAAGAGCAATAGGTCTAATTGCATGGAAAGAGACTGGTGAAGTTGAGCCATATTATTGTGAAGGATTAATCCATCTTAGCGGGCTTTTTGAATCGGGTGTTTTAAGGTTTGGAAAAAAGTTAGAGATTGATATGAGTGATGTTGCTTATGAAAAGCTAAAATCTTGGTATTTAAAAACTTATAGAGAGTTAGCCCTTCATTATCTTTTAAAAAAAGATGCATCAGAGTTTTTACATAGATTTGCCAAAAAAGAGAAAAAAGAGTATTTGCCGGCAGATGATGGTGTAAAATACTTTGTAAACTACTACTGGAATTTACATCAAGATATTGGACAATTGTTAGATGAAGATAGCTCTAAAGATGAATGGTTATAATAAAAATAAAGGTATAAAATATGGAAGCAAAGATATTTTTTGGTGATGTTGAAGTTACAAAGACAAAAGTAGGTGAGATTAAAAACCCCTACTCTGATGAAGTTGTTTCGACATTTGCTATTTGTAATGCAGACGATGCACAAGAAGCCCTAAAGATTGCCCAAAAATCTTTTAAACAAAACCGAGAAATACCTCTAAGTCAAAGAATTTTATGGATAGAAGATGTTATAGAGAGTTTAATGGAAAATAGAGAAGATATAGCAAAAACTATAACCGATGAAGTTGCAAAACCTATCAAATTTGCAAGAGTTGAAGTCGATAGATGTATCGAAACCCTAAGAGTTACTGTATCAGCAGCAATCGCACAACACGGAGAGACATTTAACTCAGATGCTATGCCAACGGGACGAAAAACTATAAGCTACTTTACAAGAGTTCCTGTTGGTGTAGCTACACTTATAACCCCTTTTAACTTTCCCCTAAATCTCATAGCTCATAAACTAGCTCCTGCCCTTATATCTGGAAATAGTATAGTTTTAAAACCAACTCCTGAAGCTCCATTGACTGCTTATAAATTTGCTAAACTTTTTATACAGAGCAAACACAGAAGTCCAAATGCACTAAGCTTGGTCTATGGAGATGCTGAAGTCGGCTCTGCTTTGGTAAAAAGCCCAATTCCTAGAGTAGTAAGTTTTACAGGAAGTGTACCTGTTGGTGAAATAATAGTAAAACAAGCAGGCATAAAAAAAGTATCATTAGAGCTTGGAGGAAATGCAGCAACTTATATAGATAAGAGTACTGATCTTGTAAGTGTAGCTAAAAAGTGTGTTATAGGAGCATTTGCAAATTCAGGACAAGTCTGTATCTCTCTTCAAAGAATTTATGCTCATGAAGATATAGCTGATAAATTTGCCAATCTTTTGGCAATTGAGGCAAAATCCCTGATAGTCGGTGATCCATATGATGAAAACACATTCTTAGGACCTCTCATAGATGAAGAGTCGACAAAAAGAGCGCAGGATTGGGTTCAAAGTGCTATAAAAGAGGGAGCAGTAGCAAAAAGTGGAGGAGAAACAAAAAGCAAAATATTTCTACCAACTGTTATGAGTGAAGTTACAGATGATATGAAGATAGTATGCGAGGAGGTATTTGCTCCGATTGTAAGCGTTGTAAAGGTAAAAGACTTTGATGAAGCTATCACAAAGATAAACAACTCACCTTATGGACTTCAATACTCAATATTTACAAATGATTTAACTCTAGCAAAAAGAGCGATAGATGAGTTTGATTGTGGAGGTGTTGTTATAAATGATATACCAACTCTTCGTTTTGATATACAACCTTATGGTGGCAATAAACTAAGCGGTATAGGCAAAGAGGGTCCAAAGTATGCTTTGGAGGAGTTTACAGAGATAAAAACAGTAGTAATTTGTTAGGAGAGTTTTATGTTAGAAGTAGGAGTTAAAGCACCACAGTTTTGTTTGCCAAACCAAGATGAGACAGAGATATGTTTGAGAGATTTGAGTGGAAAATGGGTAGTGTTGTATTTTTATCCCAAGGATAATACACCAGGATGTACAACAGAGGCTTGTGATTTTACCTCTTCTTTGCCAAAGTTTGAAGAGTTAAATGCAGTTGTTTTGGGAGTTAGTCCTGACAGTGCTAAAAAGCATAGAAATTTTATAGAAAAAAAAGATTTAAAAATCACTCTTTTAGCAGATGAAGAGAAAGAGTTATGTCAAGCTTATGATGTATGGAAACTTAAAAAATTTATGGGAAGAGAGTACATGGGAGTTGTAAGAACAACATATATCATATCTCCTGATTTAGAGATAGTTGCAGCTTGGGATAAGGTAAAAGTAAAAGGACATGTCAAAGAGGTTAATGAAAAATTAAAAGAGCTACAAGCTTAAATGCTAGTACATATATGCTGTTCTGTCGATAGCCACTTTTTTTTACAGAAACTTCAAGAACTCTATCCAGATGAAAAACTAATAGGTTTTTTTTATAACCCAAATATCCACCCATATAGTGAATATAAGCTAAGACTTTTAGATGTACAAAGAAGTTGTAAAATGCTTGGTATTGATTTGATTGAGGGTAAATATAACTATTTAGGGTGGATAGAAGCCGTAAGAGGTTATGAAAATGAGCCTGAAAAAGGGGCAAGGTGTGATATCTGTTTTGATAACCGTTTAGAGATAACTGCAAAAGAAGCTATAAAGCTTAAAGAAACTTCTATCACAACAACGCTATTAACTAGTCCTAAAAAATCAATTGAACAACTAAAAGAAGTAGGTGAAGCCATCAAAATGAAATATGGTGTAAATTTTATTGCACCTGATTTTAGAAAATCTGGAGGCACTGAAGAACAGTTTGTTTTGGCTAAAAAAGATATGCTCTATCATCAGGATTATTGTGGATGTATTTATGCTTTGACTAAACAAAGAGGTATGCAAAAAAAACTAGCAGATGAACTTTTTTCGCCAATTTCAAAACAGATACAGCCAGAGTCAATTGATGAGAGGATTAAACTTTATAAAAAGAGAATAAAATTAGAACAAAATGGTATAAAATATAAGATAGTTAGAGATAAATTTCTAAATTATAGACTATTAAGAGCATATGTTTTACAAAACAAAGAGATAATCTCCTCTTATTTTCTCTATTTTTCAATATTAAAGAAAAAATTTACAAAATTTAAAATAGAGTTTAAAATAGAAGATATTTATTTTGCAAATCGCGAAAGTATAAGGCTTGTTGAGCTTAGTGCATTTAATAAACTATTAAAATCAAATTATTGTTCTATTGAAGATATTATAAATAATCCACCTACGATAGAGCAAGAATTAATAGTAAGAAATAAAATAATTAACAATTTATACTCTCTTTCTCCAATTGTAGTAGTTAAAGATATTGAACAAAATGCAAAGTATCAACTCTACTTAGATGCCCAAATCTACGACGATACAAGAGAAACTTTAGTAAGTTTTAGCTAAACTGAGCCAATTTTAAAAGCGGAGCTTAGAGTATGTTAAATGTAATTGAGATACAAAAAATTATCCCTCATAGATTTCCATTTTTACTTATTGATAGAGTAACTGATATTAAGGGTGGAGAGTGGATAGAAGCCTATAAAAATGTTTCAGTAAGTGAACATATTTTTCAAGGACACTTTCCTGGACATCCTATCTATCCTGGTGTGATGATTGTTGAAGGTTTAGCACAAGCTGGTGGCGTATTGGCATTTAAAAGCTTAAGCGAAGAGGATCAAAAAGATGTTGCAAACAAAGTTGTCTATTTTATGAGCATTGACAAATGTAAATTTAGAGCACCTGTTACACCTGGCGATAGACTTGAGTATAAAGTATCGGTTATTAAACATAGAGGCAATATCTGGATTTTAAAAGGTGAAGCGTTTGTGGATGGAAAATTGACAACAGAAGCTGAGTTAAAAGCTATGATTGTGGATAGATAATGAACAATATTCATCCAACTGCAATTATTGAAAAGGGTGCAAAAATTGCCGATAGTGCAGCTATAGGAGCTTATACCTTTATCTCTAAAAATGCAAAAATTGCTGATGGTGTCCAGATTTATCAAGGTGCTCAAATACACGGTATTACTGAAATTGGAGAAAATACAAAAATTTTTCAAAATGCAGCTATCGGGTCAATTCCTCAAGATTTGAAATTTCGTGGAGGTGATGTAAAGCTTGTAATTGGCAAGAATAACACAATCAGAGAATTTACATTTTTTAACCCAGGCACTGAAGATGATAGGGGTGAGACGACCATAGGGGATAATAATCTCTTTATGGCATACACTCATGTAGCACATGACTGCATTATAGGAGACAATAACATATTTGCAAACAATGTAGCACTAGCTGGTCACGCAGTCGCTGGAAATCATGTAATTATCGGGGGTCATACTCCTATTCATCAATTTGTGCATATTGGTGATTATGCGATGATTGGAGGGGCTAGTGCAGTGACCCAAGATATCCCCCCATTTTGTTTGGCAGAGGGAAATAGAGCTGTTGTAAAGAGCCTAAATCTTGTGGGAATTAGAAGAAAGTTTGAAAAAGATGATGTTTTTGCACTTACAAGTGCATATAAAGCACTTTTTAGATCTAACGAAGGACTTAAAGAGAGTGCAGGAGTATTGATAGAAACGAGTGAGAATGAAAAAGTCAAACAATTATGTGAATTTATTTTAACAACAAAAAGAGGAATACCGTATGAGAGGAAGTAAAAATGTCAAAAAATTGTAGTTTTTGTAAAGCAAAAGAGAGTGTCGATAATAGGCTTTTAGCAGGAGATAAAATTTATATATGTGAAAATTGTGTTATTTCAGCATATAAGATATTTTTTGGAGAAGAAGAGCAGGAGAGTGAACAGATTGATCTTGATATGAATCTTTTTACCCCAAAAGAGCTTAAAAAGGTTTTAGATGATTTTGTAGTTGGTCAAGATGATGCTAAAAAAGTTTTTGCTGTTGGAGTCTATAACCACTACAAGAGAATTTTTAAACAACATACAGTTGCTGATGATACAGAGATTCAAAAGTCAAATATTCTTCTTATAGGACCAACAGGAAGTGGAAAAACATTGATGGCACAAACTCTAGCTAAATTTTTGGATGTACCAATCGCTATCACCGATGCTACAAGTTTAACCGAAGCTGGTTATGTTGGTGAAGATGTAGAAAATATCCTAACAAGACTTCTTCAAGTAGCTGATAATGATGTTGAAAAAGCTCAAAGAGGTATAGTTTTTATCGATGAGATTGATAAAATTGCCAGAATGGGTGAAAACAGATCGATCACCCGTGATGTTTCAGGAGAAGGTGTACAACAGGCACTTTTAAAAATCATAGAAGGCTCTCAGGTAAATATCTCACCAAAAGGCGGTAGAAAACATCCAAATCAAGAGTTTTCACAAATTGATACGTCAAATATACTCTTTATTTGTGGCGGTGCATTTGATGGCATGAGTGATATTATCAAAAAGAGACTAGGTAGTAATGTCCTTGGATTTAACCAAGAAAAAAGAGGCAAAGATGAGGAGGCTGAGTTATTAAATTTTGTAGAACCTGATGATTTAGTCTCATACGGATTGATTCCTGAGCTTATTGGTAGACTTCACTCAGTTACTACTCTAAATCAAATCACCGAAGAGGAGATGGTAAGAATTCTCACCGAACCTAAAAACTCTATACTCAAACAGTATCAAAAGCTTTTTGCAATTGATGATGTGATACTTAGTTTTGAAGATGAAGCGCTTCTTGAAATTGCAAAATTAGCACTGAAGAGAAAAACAGGCGCAAGAGGTCTTAGGACAATTATGGAAGAGGTAATGATAGATATTATGTATGAACTTCCAGAACTTGCAGGATACGAAATCTTAATAACAGAAGGCGTAATAAAAAAAGTGGCAAAGCCGATTTATATAAAACCAGCCAAAAAGAGTGCATAATGTTATTAAGTAAGATATTGGGTTATTTTTCCAATGATTTGAGTATTGATCTTGGAACTGCAAATACAATTGTAATTGTAAAAGGCAAAGGAATAGTTATAAATGAACCTTCTGTAGTTGCTGTACAAGTCAGTAGCTCAGGAAAAAAGAAGCTTCTAGCAGTAGGAAGAGAAGCTAAAGATATGGTTGGTAAGACTCCTGAAAATATTGAAGCGATTAGACCTCTTAAAGAGGGAGTTATTGCTGATTTTGATATTACTGAAAAGATGATTAAGTATTTTATCCAAAAATCACATTCTCGCAATAATTTTATAAGACCTAGAATTATTATTTGTATTCCATACGGTCTTACACAAGTGGAGCGAAAAGCAGTGAGAGAGTCAGCTATGAATGCAGGGGCTAGAGATGTAATACTTGTAGAAGAGCCAAAAGCTGCAGCCATTGGTGCGGGGCTTCCTATACAAGATCCTAGAGGAAACATGGTTGTTGATATCGGTGGCGGTACTACTGAAATCGGTGTAATCTCTCTTGGTGGACTTGTAAAAAGTAAATCAATTAGAGTTGGTGGGGATAAATTTGATCAAGCAATTATTGCTTATATCAAAAAGAAGTTCAATCTTCTCATCGGTGAGAGGACAGGAGAAGAGATAAAAATAGAGATCTCAACAGCCGTAGTTCCTGAAAAAGAGATGAAAATGAGCATAAAAGGTCGTGATCAAGTGACTGGTCTTTTAAAAAGAGTTGAAATTACAAGCAAAGATGTTCGTGATGCTATCAGCGAACCTCTAAAAGAGATAGGTTCTGCTGTAAAACAAGTGTTAGAGGTTGTTCCTCCTGATCTTGCAGGTGATATCGTCGAAAATGGTATTGTGTTAACTGGTGGAGGTTCATTGATTAGGGGGCTTGATAGCTATTTAAGTAAACTTATCAAATTGCCTGTTTTTATTTCGGAAGATCCTCTTCTTGCTGTTGCAAGAGGGACAGAAAAAATGCTTGAAGAGATAGAGCTTTTGCAACAAATTCAAGCAAATGATTAAGAGTCGATTTTTTCTTGCTCTTATCTTTATAGGAATACTGTTTTTATCATTTAATTATTTAAATCCCTTTAGAGATCAAGTTTTAAATCTTTCAAATGGTATAAAACTTTTTTTCATAAAACAGTCTGATAGAATTACCGGCAATATTCAAAAACATTTTAACCAGTACGATCAAATTAAAACTTTGGAAAAACAGATAGATGCGCTCAAGCCTTCCGCGCTACTCTCTCCCGTATTTGCAACAAAATTAAATCAGCTACTTGATGAATCAAACCTAACAGCATATAATCCATCTCTTAGCTTAGCAAGGGCTATCTCTTATAAAGAGCTTGATAACCCTCTAAAAATTTGGATAGATTTTCCAAAATTTGATAAAAACAGTAGTTATGGTTTGATATACAAAGGAAATACAGCAGGAGTAGTACACTCAAATCAAGGTAGAGCTTTAGCATATTTACAGCTAGATAAAAAGGTTGTCTTTTCTGTTCTTATTGGTCCTAAAAGATTACTTGGAGTTATATTTGGAAATAAAAAAAACTTACTTATCAAATACATACCGGCACATGCAGATATTAAAATTGGAGATGAGGTCATCACAAGTGGAAGTGATGATCTCTTTTACGAAGGGATTAAGGTCGGTAAAATAGTTGACATAAAAACAAAAAATATCTATAAAATTGCTACCATAGAGCCCTATATGAAGAGTAAAAAACCAAACTTTTTTTATGTGGTTGATTTTTAACACAAATTAACACTAATTTGCTATACTAAATAACTATTTTTCAAGGATAAATATGCCAAAAAGAGAAGATATTAAAAACATCTTATTGATAGGTTCTGGACCTATTGTCATTGGGCAAGCTTGTGAGTTTGATTATTCAGGAACACAAGCTGCCAAAACACTGAAAGAACTTGGATATCGTGTGGTTTTGATAAACTCAAATCCTGCTACCATCATGACTGATCCAGAGTTTGCTCATCGAACTTACATTGAGCCTATCAATGAAGAGGTAATTGCAAGAATTATTAAAAAAGAAAATATTGATGCTGTCTTGCCTACAATGGGTGGTCAAACAGCACTGAATGTTGCTATGAAGATGCATGAAAAAGGGATGCTTGATGGAGTTAAATTTCTAGGCGCTCATCCCGATGCAATTCATAAAGGCGAGGATAGACAAGCGTTTAAAGAGGCAATGATAAAAATTGGTATGGATTTACCAAAAAGTAGATATGCCTATTCATTAGATGAAGCAATTATCGCTGCTAAAGAGATTGGTTTTCCACTTATTATCAGAGCTTCATTTACACTTGCAGGTAGTGGAAGTGGAGTTGCTTACAACATTGATGAGTATAAAGAACTTGCACAGCTTGGCATTGAGGCTAGTCCTGTAAATGAGATTTTGATTGAAGAGTCGCTTCTTGGTTGGAAAGAGTATGAGATGGAAGTTATCAGAGATCGTGCAGATAACTGTATCATCGTCTGTTCCATCGAAAATTTTGATCCTATGGGGGTGCATACCGGAGATAGTATCACAGTAGCTCCTGCTCTTACTCTTACTGATAAAGAGTATCAACATATGAGAAATGCTTCATTTGCAATTTTAAGAGAGATAGGTGTTGATACAGGAGGAAGCAATGTTCAATTTTCTATTAATCCAAAAGATGGAAGAATGACTGTAATTGAGATGAACCCAAGAGTGAGTCGAAGCTCTGCGTTAGCGTCTAAAGCGACAGGTTATCCTATCGCTAAAGTAGCAACACTGTTAGCTGTTGGTTACACACTTGATGAAATTACAAATGATATCACAGGCACTCCTGCTTCATTTGAGCCTGTTATTGATTATATTGTGACAAAGATACCTAGATTTACTTTTGAAAAATTTCCAAGTGCAAACTCAACACTTACTACATCCATGAAAAGTGTTGGGGAGATTATGAGTATTGGTCGTACTTTTAAAGAGTCGATTCAAAAAGCACTCTGTTCTCTTGAGACAGATTTGATGGGATTTAACGAAATTAATGCAGATATTGATCTGATAAAAAAAGAGCTTCGTCGTCCAAATTGTGATAGAATTTTATATATTGCACAAGCTTTTAGAGAGGGTCTTAGCGTTGATGATGTATTTGAGTGTTGTCAAGTTGATAGATGGTTTTTATATCAAATCGAAGAGATTATACTGTTTGAAAAGAGCTTGAAAAAAGATGTTTTAAAAGATAAAAAGCAGTTAAGGGTTGCAAAAACTTACGGCTTTAGTGACAAAATGTTGGCTCATATTTTAGATTGTGATGAAGAAGATATATATAATGCAAGAAAGTCATTAGGAGTTTTGCTAGAGTATAATGAAGTCGATACATGTGCTGCTGAATTTAAAGCACTAACTCCATATCTATACTCTACCACACCTGTGAGTGAAATCAAAAAACCAATAATCAAAGATGACTCAAAGAAAGTTATGATTATAGGTGGCGGACCAAATAGAATTGGACAGGGGATAGAGTTTGATTACTGTTGCGTACATGCTTCATTTGCACTAAATGATCTTGGTGTTAAAACGATTATGTATAACTGTAATCCTGAAACAGTCTCTACTGATTATGATACTAGTGATATTTTATATTTTGAGCCGATTGATTTTGAACATGTACGAAATGTTATCGAAAAAGAGAATCCAGATGGTGTGATAGTTCATTTTGGTGGACAAACACCGTTAAAACTATCAGGAGACTTGACAAAAATAGGCGCAAAAATCATAGGAACTACAGCCGAGGTGATAGACCTTGCCGAAGATAGAGAAAAGTTTTCAGCATTTATAAAATCTATAAACCTTAAACAGCCTGATAATGCAACTGCTACCACAAAAGAACAAGCCCTAAAAATTGCCAATCAAATCAAATATCCAGTGCTAGTAAGACCAAGCTATGTACTTGGCGGTCGTGCTATGAGGATTGTCTATAATGATGATGAGCTTAGCCAATACATGGATGAAGCGGTAAGCGTGAGCAATGATTCTCCTGTATTAATTGATAAATTTTTAGATCATGCTATCGAAGTTGATGTTGATGCTATAAGTGACCAAAAAGATGTTTATGTTGGGGCAATTATGCAACATATCGAAGAGGCAGGTATACATAGTGGAGATAGTGCATGTGCGCTTCCTCCTATATCTTTGAGTGATAAAATCCAAAAAGAGATAGAGTCAAAAACCAAAGATATTGCCCTTGGTCTTAATATAAAAGGACTTTTAAATATCCAATTTGCTGTCTATAGGGATGAGATATATATGATTGAGGTCAATCCTAGAGCTAGTCGTACTGTACCATTTGTAAGTAAAGCTACAGGAATTCCTATGGCAAAAGTAGCAACTAGAGTGATGTATCAAGGAGACTTAAAAGAAGCACTTAAATTTTACGATAAATTTGATGTAGTTTATAGTGAAAATGGTATTTTAAAACCTAAAATTAAGGGGCATGTATCTGTCAAAGAGGCAGTTTTTCCATTTAAAAAGCTCTCAGGTGCTGATTTGATTTTAGGTCCTGAGATGAAGTCAACTGGCGAAGTTATGGGTATTAGTGATAGTTTTGCACTCTCATTTGCCAAAAGCCAATTTGCAAGCGATAATAGACTTCCAACAGAAGGTACGGTGTTTATTTCCTTAACCAATGTAGATAAAGAGTTTGCTTATGATATAGGCAAAGCATTTATTGGTCTTGGATTTGATCTTGTAGCAACGGGAGGCACACATAAGGCTTTAGAAGAAGCAGGTATATCAAGTCAAAAAGTTTTAAAGATAAGTGAAGGTAGACCAAATATCGAAGACAAAATTCGAAACAATGATATACAGTTGGTGATAAATACAAGTGACTCAAGTGCATCAAAAGATGATGCTAAGCAGATAAGACAGAGTGTTTTAAGAATCAATGTCCCATACTTCACGACAATTGCTGCAGCAAAAGCTGCTGCTGAAGCGATTGGTGTTTTAAAGCTTGGTGACTCTGTACTTGAACCAAAGGCGATTCAAGACTATCTTCAATGAATCCATATAAGCTATATTTAACCCAAACGGATACTACCGCTGGGTTTTTATCAGTAGACGCAAAAAAACTCTCTACAGCAAAAGGTAGAGATCAAAATCAGCCTTTTTTGATCTGTGTTGACTCATTTGAAAAATTAAAAAAACTCTCAAGAATTCCTAAAAACCATAAAAAACAGATAAGGAGAGCAAAAAAAACAAGTTTTTTATATACAAATAAAAAAGCGATACGAGTCGTAAAAGAATATTGCCATGTACAGTTTTTAAAAAAATTTAACTTTTTATACTCTACATCGGCCAACAAAAATAGAAAAAGGTTTGATTTAGAGCTTGCTTTGTCCAAGGCAGAGATTATCGTTGAAGATAGTAGAGGGTTTTATGAAAAAAGTGGATCAAATATCTTTAAGTTGGGCAAAAAAAAGATACAGCAACTTAGATAACTTTAGAAAAAACTTTTATTTAGTGAAAGTTTATTAAGACTTTGAGATAAAAGGTAACATAAAAATATAATTTTAGATAAATATATACAAATAATATTCAAAAGTAAAAAAAACATGTATAATAATAAGAACATATATTGAAGGAAAATTTTTATGAAAAAGTTATTATTTACCACATTTTTGTTCGGAAGCTTATTTGCTTTAAATGCATCAGATAAAGATATAAAACTTAATCAACAACAGTGGCTTCAAGACCTAGAAACTTTAGTAAACCTTAGCAATAAAAGAGTTGATACCATTCAAGGGATTGACAAAAATAGAAATGGCGTAAGAGATGATGTTGAGACTTATGTCTTAAGTAAATATGCAGACGATCCATTTCAAAGAGATATGTTTTTTGATGCTGCGCAAAAAATTCAAAAGATTATTACTCTACCTCTAAATGGTGTTATTGATGAACATATTAGGCTTGATAAAGAGCTTTTGGAAATATATACATGTAGGGATTATATCTTATATAGAAGTGAAAAAGCAGATATAGAGAATGAACTTTTAAATAAAACACTATTTAAAGGTAAAGTTTTAAATACTCCAGATAGATTAAAAGCTTATATCGAACACAAAAAAATACTTCCAGTGAACTTTGACAAACTTGCAGAAGATGAACTATTGAGTGACAAAAAAAGTTGTTTGGTACGCTATTATTCATATGAAAATTTAGATGAACAGAGTTCAGCACAATTTTTAGAACAAGATAAAAATAGACAAAGTAGTAACTAAATTATTTATTTGTTATACTCAATATATGAAAAGTATTGTAATATATGGTGATATTCATGGTTGTTTGGATGAGTTTAAAGCATTAAGAAAAAAGATAAATCTACAACCTGATGATATAGAAATATCGGTTGGGGATTTTATGAACAAGGGCCTTTTTTCTATTGAGACTTTACATTTTATAACTAGTCGCGATATTATCAGTGTTATGGGAAACAATGAAGCTAGGATTATAAAGCTATATAAACGCTATCTAAAAGATGGTGAAAAGTATTTAGATAATATAAGACCTCATGAGAGTGATACAATCTCTAAAATTTCAAAAAATGATATTAGGTATTTGGAATCGTTGCCATACTTTTTAAAGTTTTCCAATCTTACAATTGTCCATGGTGGAATACTAGAAGATGTAAAACTTGATAAAAATTTAGATAATAAGATAAAAAAACAGATCACTCTTTTGAGATATTTAAACAGAGACCTTATGCCAATTCCTTGGAATGATTTTGATGGACGATATAAGTTTTGGAGTGAACTATATCGTGGACATGAAGGCTTTATTGTTTTTGGTCACCACCCTTTTGATGAGCCTAAAATAGATGATTTTTCTATAGGTATCGATACAGGTTGTGTATATGGAGGAAAATTAACTGCCGTAAAGTTCAAAATAGATAAAAATGAAAATATAGATACTAAAAATTACCAACTTTTTTCAGTAAATGCTAAAAAGAATTATTGGGGATGAGTACCTTTATGATA
>CAYUSV010000029.1:0-20085 GCA_964447385.1 uncultured Campylobacterales bacterium
TACATCATAAAAAAGCTATCAAAATAAATAAAGTGGTATTGAAAGAAAACCATCCAGATACAGCTACAAGTTATAATAATTTAGCCACACTTTACAATTCCATAGGCGAATATCAAAAAGCTTTGCCACTTTATAAAAAAGCCATTAAAATAAGTGAAATAGTATTGGGAAAAAACTATCCTGATACAGCTACAAGTTATAATAATTTAGCTTTGCTTTACGACTCCATGGGTGAATATGAAAAAGCACTACCACTTTATGAAAAATCCCTCAAAATATATGAAACAGTATTGGGAGAAAACCATCTTTATACGGCTACAAGTTATAATAATTTAGCTTGGTTTTACTTTGATTTGCAAAATTACCAAGAGGCATATACTTATATGAAAAAAGCTATAGAGATATGGCAACAAGTCTTACCATCTTTGCATCCAAATTTAATAAGTGCAAAAGAAGGTTTAAAACTCATCCAAGAAAAATTGAAATAAATTTTACTTTTGATGAAATAGATGTTATCAAAGCTTCGTAAGATGTGGTGGTAACACCTCCACATCCTTCTTGGTAGACCACATCTCCCCCTGACTAAAAACACCCCAAGCCCATTTAAGCCATGAAATCAAAGAAAAAGATATCCAAATAGCCCACAACAACATCAATGCACGATAGTACCAGATTGAAACACTTATGACGGTTGGTTGTGGTAGGGTGTTTGTAGTGTGGTCGCTGTACCAGTTTAGTTGATAAGCATAAGAGTTATTGCCAGATATCATCATATCAGGAGTGCCTAAAAGTCCGATAGAAACAGCTCCAAATATCGTAGATAGTGCGATAAGTGTTAACACTACCAAGCTCACTTGTACTAGGTTTCGCATCCTGCCTTGTAGTTTATCTCCTTGTGATTGACGGTATCTAAGAGCTAAAATCCATACTACTATTGGCAATATAATAGCGATACTTGTGGTGCTAACTCCAAGCCCCAACAAAAACCAATCTCTAGTTTTTAGTGGGCTTATTTTTGCATTTCCTAAGATGATAGCAAAAAGTAAAAGGGTCAATACCACACCCCAAAACAGCACAGCAGGTCCTAAAAGAGGTCCTTGTGTCCAGAGTATCCATCTATCTCGTGGTAAGTTTAGTGAGATAGTATTGTTTACGCTTTGGTGGGAGAGGTTTATGTTTTGGAAGTTGTAGTTTGTTTGTGAATTGTGTTGTTGTCTCCATGATAGTTCTATGTTTTGCATCTTAGCTTGTAGGGGTATTGATAAACTTCCTTTGTCGATTTTTAAGTAGTGTAATTTGTCGTCAATTGTTGCTGATTTTATCTCTGCTGTGTCTGCTAGTGTTAGTATATATTGTTGTGCTTGTGAGCTTTTTATCTGTAGGTTTAGGGTTATATCTCTGTATTGTTGGCTCTGTATGATTTTGATTTGGCTTGACTCTATCGTCAAACTTTTACCTTTTACAGCTTTTGCTTTTTCAAATGATAGGGTTAGTTTTTCATTTTGCCATGGTGTATAAAGTGGCATTATTAAGTTGCCAGTTTTTACTTGATTTGTAGGTTCAAGACCGCCATAAGTCATATGCCAAAGTGGAGCAACATCCATTTTCCATAACTCTGTTATATTGTCCTTGTTGTTTGCTACTAGATTTATAGTTTTTTGTATAGGGAGTGTGGATTGCCAACTGTAGTGAGTCTCGAGTCTGTGATGCCCTCATCACACCTTCTATAAAATATATGGATTTAATTTTAAAAGCAAGTACTCTGTAAATCCAGATAATAACCAAACTTTTTTTTGAAAAAGTTTTATTTGGGTTTATGTGTGAAAGTTGAGTTATATACATGTAAAATGTAAAACAGTATAATATCTCTACAATTTTAACCGAAGGCAAACTATGAAAAAATCGTATCTTACTTTACATCTTGATGAAAAAGGTTTTTTGGGTATTTATGTGGCGTATATACCTTCTAAACTTGCTAAAGCATATAATGAATAAACAAGAGATTTTAAAAAAACATTTTGGTTTTGATACTTTTAGACCTATTCAATCAGATGCGATTGATCATATATTGCAGAAGAGAGATCTTTTAACCATACTTCCAACAGGAAGCGGTAAGTCTCTTATCTATCAGCTTCCAACGCTTATGATGGGTGGTACGACTGTTGTTATCTCTCCTTTGATAGCTCTTATGCAAGATCAAGTTGCATCTTTGAGAGTTAACGGTATCAGTGCTAATATGATAAGTTCTATCAATAGCCAAGAGGAGAACGATAACACTTTTAGTGCACTTTTAAACAATAAATTGAAGTTTTTATATATTGCACCGGAGAGGATGGCTGGGGAGTATTTTTTAGATAGGCTTCGCTCTGTGGATATTAATTTTTTTGTGATTGATGAAGCACACTGTGTGAGTGAGTGGGGGCATGAGTTTCGAGATGATTATAGAAAACTTCAGTTTTTAAAGACAAATTTTCCTCATACTCCTATCACGGCGTTTACGGCGACGGCTACAAGAGCGGTAGAGGCTGATATATTAAAAACTCTCTCTATTGATAGTAACAATGTCTTAAGATCAAAGATACAGCGAACAAATCTCATCATAAGGTCACAAAAAAGATTAGGAAACGGTAAAGATCAGATAGTGAAGTTTTTAAGCACTCATGCGGGTGAGTGTGGCATCATCTACTGTTTTACTAGAAAGGAGACTGAACAACTCTCAAACTATCTAAATGTGTCAGGTTTCCAGACTTTAGCCTACCATGCAGGATTACCTGCCAATCAAAGAGATGAGATATTTAAAAAGTTTAAAGATGAGAGTGTCAAAATTATCGTCGCTACTATAGCTTTTGGTATGGGAATAGATAAGAGCAATATCCGTTTTGTGCTCCATACATCCATGCCTAAAACTTTGGAAAATTATTCACAAGAGATAGGACGGGCTGGAAGAGACTCTTTGATGGCTGATGTATTGCTTTTGTTTTCAAAAGCTGATGAGATTGGTAAAAAAAGATTTGTAGATGAACTTCCTGATGGTCCATATAAAATCTCAAACTATAAAAAACTTGAACAGATGTATAGGTTTTGTATATCTTCAAAATGTCGCCATCAGCTTATCGCTTCATATTTTGATGATGAGATAGATGAGTGTGAAAAGATCTGTGATAACTGTTTAGGTGGTGAGAGGGAGTATAAAGATACTACTGTACAAGCTCAAAAGTTTTTATCTGCTGTTCTAAGGTGCGAAGAGAGATTTGGGCAGGCGTATGTCATAGATGTGTTAAGAGGCTCAAAAGCAAAGAGGATATTGGATTTTGGTCATGATAAGCTCTCTGTTTATGGTATAGGAGAAGAGTTTAACAAAGAGCAGTGGGGAGCGTTAGCAGATAAGCTTCTTGATATGGAAGCTATAACCATAGATGGTGAATTTAGAACACTTAAAGTTACAAATATCGGTAAAGAGATACTCAAAAAAACTAAAACAGTAGAGATGGATGTATCAAATCTGATAGTAGAAAAATCATATAAAGAGTATAAACAAGAGGTTGTAAAAAGTGATACTTTTGAAATTTTTAGGGAGCTTAGAACTAAGTTAGCCAAAGAGGAGCAGGTGCCTCCATATGTGATATTTGCCGATAAAACATTGATAGAGATGTCAAATAGACTCCCATCAACAAAAGAGGAGTTTTTATCTATCTCTGGAGTTGGAGATACAAAGCTTGAAAAGTATGGAGATGTTTTTTTAGAGCTTTGTAATAGTTTAAGAGATAGTGGAACTAAAGAGATAAAAATTTTGAGTAAAACCTATTTGCAAACTTTGGATCTTATAAAAGATAGCAATAGCATTGAGCAGATTTGTCTTACGCGAGATCTTAAGGAACAGACGATAGTAGGGCATGTTTTTTCACTATATGAAAACAATTACATAGAACAGTACCAAAAAGATAAGCTTTTTGCCCCATTTGTCGAAAATTTTCCACAAGATATCAAAGAGTGGATAGAGAAAGGATTGGAGTTAGAAGATATACAGACTCTAAGACAAAACCTTACTCGATATAGTTATCTCTTTACAGAGAGTTTATAAGACTCTATCATTTAGTTTCAACATAGAGATTTCGATCAAAGTCAAAAAACTATCGATGATTGCCATAAATTTTGATATAAAATTTTTTAAAAACATAATATTTCCTTTTTTATTTTGCTCTATTGTAATAAAAATATTTTTTATGGTACAATTATATTTCAATTTGAAATATAAAAATTTTAAAAGGAGTTAAAATGTTTAATTTTAAAGACATGTTGCCAAAAATTAAAGATGTTATTTCCGAAGATTTAGGCGATAAGAAAGTTTTTGACAAAGATGTTGCTGATGCTTTGGGTATAAACCAACTCACTTTTGCAACGATGAAAAATAGAGGTAAGATACCTTATGAAGAGATTTTGAATTTTTGTGCACTAAAAAAGATTTCGATAAATTGGCTCTTTTATGGACAAGCTACTAAAAGTTTGGAAGTACAAACAGAAAAATACGCCAATGTAAGATATTTTGGTGATGTTTATGCAAGTGCGGGTGGTGGAGCTTTTAACTATGATGCAGAGTGTGAAAGTATTTTGCTTGATTCACAAATGGTTGTCAAACTAGGTGGTGAAAAGCAGATGAAAAATATTGACTCTATAAATGTTTTGGGAGATTCGATGGAGCCTACATTTAAAGATGGAGATATTATATTTATGAATAGAACCCAAGATGATATCAGAAAAGGTGGTGTGTTTGTTGTCTCAACTCCGACAGGGCTTTTTGTAAAACGCATGCTTTTAAAAAGTGATGGTACGATTGATTTGATATCGGACAATTCACAATACAGTGTCGAATCGGTTGATCCTTATAGTATAGAGATTATCGGTAAAGTTGTAGGGAGTATGAGTAGCTTTTAATCCGAGTTTGACAAGGAGTGTTACCCCTTGTCTGCTACGATTTTAATCGATTCGATTTTATCTTGTCCATCTATACTATCTAACACGCTTAAACTATTAGCATCATCTGCTTGGATACCGCCAAAAACTGTATGTACACCGTCTAAGTGAGGACATGGTACAAAACAGATGAAAAATTGACTTCCACCTGTGTTTGGCCCTGCATGTGCCATAGAGATAGTTCCTTTTTCATGTTTATGTACATTTTTATTGCACTCACACTCTATTGCCCAGCCAGGACCACCTGTGCCAGTGCCAGAAGGGCAACCGCCCTGAGCCATAAAGCCTGGGATAACTCTATGGAAGCTTAAATTGTCATAAAAGCCTTCATTTGCAAGGTGTGCGAAGTTTGCTACCGTATTTGGTACTTCATCTTTGTAAAGTTCAAGTGTTATAACACCTTTGTTTGTTGTAACTACAGCGTAGTTAAGATTTTCTAATGCTTCATCTGAACAGTCGTAATGTTTTAATTCTTTCATAAAAATTATCCTTATATATATTTTGAGCTTGGATTATAGCAAAGTGTTGTAAAATTTATACAAAGAAGAGCATTTAAAAGGATGTGTATATGTTGCTTATTAAAAATACTCTTATTGTATCAGAAGATGGAACGCGTAAAGTTGATGTGAAGATCAAAGATTCACTAATCGAAATGATTGCTGATTCTATTGAATTAGAAGACGGGTATGAGATTGTTGATGCTAATGGCTCTTATCTATTGCCTGGAATTGTTGATTTGAATGTTCGCATAGAGAATGATGCTTTTAATATTCCAAATTTAGAAAAACTACACCAAAATTTACAAAAAGGTGGGATAACTACTTTTGTCTTATCTCCTCGCTTTTTACCTCTTGTTTCAAATCAATCTTTTATGCAACTTCTAAGTGGAGAGCTTAAACAGAGATATCCATCTCTTAAACTCTCTATAAAAGCGCTTAAAGATAAGGAACTTACTCAACTAAATGATATATCCACATTGACTAAATATGGTATAAAAGTGATACAAGAGAACTCTTCGATCAATGACAATTTAATTCGTCGTATCATGCAGTATGCCAAGATGAATGATAGTCTGTTTTTTACATTTTGTGAAAACCCAGACTTAAATGATGGAGGAGTCATGAATGAAGGGGAGGTCTCTTTTAAGCTTGGGATTCCAGGTATTTCAAAAATAGGTGAAATTAGCGAAGTTGCTAAAATGGTACAAATGGCCATTTTTTACACAGCTAAGACACATTTTCAAGCACTCTCTACCAAAGAGGGAGTTGAACAGGTTTTTAGTGCAAAAGAGGAGTTTTCAAATATTTGGAGTGAAGTGTCGATACATCATCTTATCTTAGATGATACGGCATGTGATGATTTTAATACTTACGCAAAACTAAATCCTCCACTAAGATCACAGAGTGATAGAGACGCACTAATAGAGGCTCTTAAAGATAACAAAATTGATACTATTACTTCATTGCACTCTGCAAAATCTGTACTTTTTAAAGATGTTGCATTTGAAGAGGCGATGTTTGGAGTTGATAGTGCTAAAGATTTTTTAGCACTTTGTTATACTTTTTTGGTTAGAGAGGGAGTTATCTCGTTTTATGAGCTTATGAATTTTATTAGTAAAAATCCAGCAAAGATTTTGGAGCTTGAGAACATTGGTGAAGTAAAAGAGGGATATATTGCTCATTTGGTACTTTTTAATCCAAATAGCTCAAAAATTGTAGAAGATTTTGACTCTCCTTATATCGGCAAAAAATTATATGGAAATATAGAGATGATAATTTACGATGGTACTGTTTTATTATAAGTTAAATTTATTTAGATACCATTGTTAGATAATTAAAAGAAAAAAATACGAGGAATTTAAAATGGAAAATAAAATTTTTCAACCAAATCCGGAATTTGCAAAACATGCGCGTATTAAAAGTATGGATGAATATTATGCGTTGGTAAATGAAGCAAAAGATGATTATGAAGGTTTTTGGGCAAAAAGAGCTGATGAAAAGATAGATTGGATAGCACCTTATTCTAAGGTTTTAGATGAGAGTAATGCCCCTTTTTATAAATGGTTTATTGATGGGAAACTTAATGTTTCAAACCAATGTATCGACAGACACTTAGCAGATAAGGGTGATAAAGTAGCAATTATATTTGAAGGTGATAGAGGTGATGTTGTAAAGATAACTTACAATGAGTTAAGCAAAAAAGTAAATAAATTTGCAAATCTTTTAAAAAACAAATTCGGTGTCAAAAAAGGTGATAGAGTTGTACTTTATATGCCGATGATTCCAGAGGCCGCATATGCGATGCTCTCATGTGCGAGGCTTGGAGCTATTCACTCAATAGTATTTGGAGGTTTTAGCGCCGAAGCTCTTAAAAGCAGAATTGAAGATGCTTCAGCGAAGCTTGTTATAACAGCTGATGGTGCATATAGAAAAGGTAAACCATATCTTTTAAAACCTGTAGTTGATAAAGCGCTTAAAGATGGTATTGATTCAGTGGAGGCTGTGCTTGTAGTTCAGAGAAATGGTGAAGAGATTGATTGGGTAGATGGACGAGATTATAAATATGGAGAACTTATTGATGAACAGTCGTCAGAGTGTGAGTTTGAGATCATGGATAGCGAAGATCCACTCTTTTTACTCTATACTTCAGGAAGCACAGGAAAACCAAAAGGGGTAGTGCACTCAAGTGCTGGTTACATACTTTGGGCACAGATGACCATGGAGTGGGTATTTGATGTACAAGGTGACGATATTTTTTG
Organism: uncultured Campylobacterales bacterium; assembly: GCA_964447385.1. GTDB lineage: Bacteria > Campylobacterota > Campylobacteria > Campylobacterales > QNZT01 > SZUA-1433. Next base: position 7,730 of record CAYUSV010000029.1, read on the forward strand.
GTGTACTGCTGATGTTGGTTGGATTACAGGTCATACATATATTGTTTATGGACCATTGGCAGCTGGAACTACAACGGTGATGTTTGAAGGAGTACCAACTTATCCTGATGCTGGTCGTGCGTGGAAGATGGTGCAAGATCATAAAATTGGACAATTTTATACAGCTCCAACGGCGATTAGAGTACTTCAACGAATGGGTGAAAATGAGCCTTTGAAATATGATTTGAGTAGTTTAAAAGTTCTTGGAACTGTTGGAGAGCCTATAGATCCTATTGCGTGGATGTGGTATTATGAAAAAGTTGGAGCTAGTAAGTGTTCTATCATAGATACATGGTGGCAAACTGAGACCGGAGGTCATATGATAACTCCGCTTCCAGGAGCTACACCTATAAAACCTGCATGTGCTACATTTGCACTTCCTGGTATTATTGCTGAGGTTATAGACCCTGATGGTACACCAAAAGAGATAGGTGAGGGTGGTCTTTTGTGTATTACAAAACCATGGCCTAGTATGATCCGAAATATTTGGGGTGATGAAAAGAGATTTGTAAAGTCCTATTTTGGTGATGCTAAAAAAGATGGAGAGAGTGTCTACTTTTCTGGTGATGGTGCAGTTGTGGATAAAGATGGATATATAACAATTACAGGACGAATGGATGATGTTATAAATGTATCAGGGCATAGAATGGGAACAGCTGAAATAGAAGCAGCAGTCAAAGAAGATGAACATGTTGCAGAGGTTGCTGTAGTTGGAAGACCTCATGATATCAAAGGTGAGTCAATTTTTATCTATCTTGTTTTAAAAGAGGGTAAAGTAAATGATAATATCAAAGCACACATCAACTCTGTTTTGGCTAGTGAGATAGGAAATATTGCTAAAGCAGACGATATAGTAGCAGTTTTGGGTCTTCCAAAAACAAGATCTGGAAAGATTATGAGAAGAATTTTACGATCAATTGCTAAAGGTGAGCCAATCACACAAGATACTTCTACTTTGGAAGATCCAGCCGTTGTAGCCAAGATTGAAGAGGCAGTTAAAAATAGTTAAATATTTTAAATATCAAAAAGCTTTTACGGCTTTTTGAGTAAGGTTTGATACTTTTTGTAATCTATCCTCAAAACTCTCTATTTTTCATAACTATTTTTATAACTTAATATATTTTATTTTTTACCATTATGATAAAAGTGGTTGGAAGATTCCCACATTATTTCACAATTTTTTAGATTTTTGGTTCTAAACTTTTCTTATCTATCTTCGATATAAAGGATAAGTAATTAGGATATAACATTTTACTTATTGTAATCAACGAGGAATCAATGTGAATATTAAAGAGTTAAAAAAGATAACCAAAAATCTAAATACACTATATGTAGAAGATAACAAGCATTTAAACAGAGTTAGCATGGAGTTGTATAGGGATATTTTTAAACAGATTGATTTGGCAGAAGATGGTCTTAGTGGCTTGGAAATGTATAAACAAAAACATTATGACTTGGTGATATCTGATATAAATCTTCCTAGAATGAATGGAGCGCAGATGCTAAAAGAGATTTTAGATATCGATATATTACAACCAATTATTGTTATATCTGCATATAGTGAAGTCGAGTATCTTACAAAATTAGAGGGGATGAAGATTGAACATTTTTTGACAAAACCTGTGAATTCAAAGAATATGCTTTTGGCAATTTACCAAAGCGTAAAAAAACTAGAAGTAGTATAAACTAAAGAGAGTAAAACTCCCTTTAGTATGAAATTAGATAGAGACACCTAGTGATTTAATTACAGCGTGTGTAATACCGCCTGTTGCTAAACCTTTTTTTAGTTGATATGCTTTTACAGCCGCTCTAGTTTGGCTTCCAACGATACCATCAATTGGTCCTTTGTAGTGTCCTTCATTTTTAAGTGCAGTTTGTAGTGCTCTAATTGTACTTGAAGTGATGCTTGATTGACAAACAACTCTTTTCCATTCAACTTTGCTAGGAGATACCATTTCTCTTTTTGAAATTGTTCTATAAGCTTCAGGAATTTCTGTTCTTTTCACTTCAGCTGGTTTTATCACAGTAGTAACTCTGATAGTTTTGTAAGCTGCAGGAATTTGAGTTTCTCTTGTTGTTGGAGGTGTATCTACGACAGTTTTTGTGATTGTTTTGTATGCTTCTGGTGTTGCTGTTTTACAGATTTGATGACCCGTATATTTTCCACCGGCTTTTTCACCAACTGGTGTCCAAGAAAATGTAGGATCACTAACTTTTACAGTTCTTGTAAATGATGCAGTTTTTTCAGGGGTTGCAATTCTCTCAACACGCGCTGGAGTTGCTAATTTTCTAACTTTTACAGTTTTGTAAACAGCAGGAATCTCTACAACTTTTGTAGTTGGAGGAGTTTTAACTACTCTTTTAGTTACATTAGAGTACCTAGCTGGTGTAGTAATAAGACACATTACACCACAATCATTATTTGTTCCGTTACATTGTGATTTTTTCCACATTGTTTTTTCTGGCTCAACAAGTACTTTTTCAGTTACTGTTCCATAAGTTGCAGGAACTTTAACTAATCTGCTAGAAGCCTCTTTTACAAGTACTTTTTCCTCTACATACTCATAAGTTGCAGGAACAATTCTAAGTCTCTCTGCTGCTTCTTTTGATACATAAGTTTCAGTTTGAGTAGTGTACTTTGCAGGTGTGAAATACTCTCTATAACAACTACCTACACCCATACCGTCTATATTTGCTCCACCTGCTTTTGCAGCAGCTAAGATTTCAGCACTTACAGGAATAGCGCCTTTAAGACTTGTTTTCCAAAATGTTTGACCCTCTTTAACAAGCACTTTTTCAGTAATGTTTTTAAATGTACCAGGTACTACTGAAAGAGTTGAAGATGCTTCTTTTACAAGAATCTTTTGCTCTGTTGAACCATATTGCGCGGGAATAACGGTTAGAGTTGAAGATGCCTCTTTTGATAAGACTTTTTCTGTTCTACTTTCAAATTTTGCAGGTGTTAATACTTTTGCATAACACTCACCAGGTTGAGCGTTTGGTAAAACTACAGCCTCTGTTGCGTCAGCTGTTAGCGTTGATGTAGCTGCAAGTAGTGTTGCTGCTACTACAGTTGATATTTTGTAAATTTTCATAATTTTTCTCCTTAATTTAATATTTACGACTGCTGGATTATACAGATAAAATTATCTTATGACAATTAAATAATATAAAAGATAATTTTTTTAAAGTATTATTAATAATATGAAATTAAGTAAAAAATATTTTATTTTTTAAGTCCTTATATTATATAGTTGGAGTAAAAAAAGAGAAAAAAATGCCAAAGATAAAGTTAATCATAGTATTAATATCTATTTTTTTATCTATACAGACTCTGTTTTCGATTGAAATTGAAAAAGAGTATATCTATGAGCCGAGTTATTTTATTCAAGTTTGTGCACTTAAAAGAGAATCAAATATTGAGCGAGTGAAAAACAGACTTTTGGACTATCATTTGTATTTGGAACAGTACAATGATTTAAAACGCATATATATTGTTAATATAATAACAAAAGAGGAGCTTGATGATACTTTGGAAGATATACAAAAAATTTATCCACATTCATTTATATCAAAAGGACCAAAAAATTTGTTTGTTACTGAAAAACAAGAGATTGTGACGCAAGAGCCTGAAGAGATAATTTATGAAAAAATAGAACCAACCTTAGAAAAAAGTAGAATAATAGAGCTTGATTCTAAAACTATTTTAAAAACTAGAAAGTCATTCTTATAACTTTATAAAGCTATTTATCTGTATCTAATTTTAGAGCAAAATCTAAGTCGTATTTAAGTAAACTCACCAAAAATTTGAATATAAGGATTTATTGTATGGCAATTACTGTTTATTATGACAAAGATTGTGATTTAAGTATCATCAAGAGTAAAAAAGTAGCGATGATTGGTTTTGGTTCGCAAGGACATGCACATGCGGAGAATTTGAGAGATAGTGGCGTTGAAGTTATAGTTGGGCTTAAAGAGGGTGGAAGTTCTTGGGGAAAAGCGGCAAAAAAAGATTTTAGAGTTATGAGTGTAGCTGATGCGTCAAAAGAGGCTGATGTTATTATGATACTTTTACCTGATGAAGTTCAAGCTGATGTTTATACAGATGAGATTGAGCCAAATTTAAATCCTGGTGATACGATTGCGTTTGGTCACGGGTTTAATATACATTATGGGCAAATTATACCAAAAGAGGGTATCAACTCTATCATGGTTGCACCTAAAGCGCCTGGACACACTGTACGAAGTGAGTTTGTAAAAGGTGGCGGTATTCCTGATCTTATAGCAATTAGTCAAGATGCAACTGGCGATGCAAAAGATTTAGCGCTCTCATATGCTGGTGCAATCGGTGGTGGTAGAACTGCTATCATCGAGACTACTTTTAAGGATGAAACTGAAACTGATCTTTTTGGAGAACAAGCAGTACTTTGTGGTGGTGTTACGGCTCTTGTAGAAGCTGGTTTTGAGACGCTAACTGAAGCTGGTTATGCGCCTGAAATGGCTTATTTTGAGTGTTTGCATGAGCTTAAACTTATCGTTGATTTGATGTTTGAGGGTGGAATTGCTGATATGAGATACTCTATCTCAAATACTGCTGAATATGGTGATTATGTAAGTGGTAAAAGAATTATTACGGATGAGAGTAAAAAGGCTATGAAGGATATCTTGGCTGAGATTCAAGATGGTCGTTTTGCAAAAGATTTTGTTTTGGAGAGAAAAGCAGGGTATGCTAGAATGAACGCTGAGCGAAATAACTCAAAAGTTTCGTTAATTGAAAGAACTGGACGAGATTTAAGAGAGATGATGCCTTGGATTTCTGCAAATAAAATTATTGATCAAGATAAGAACTAAAAAGGTTTTAAATGGGTGAAGTCATAACTGTAACCTCTGGTAAAGGAGGAGTAGGAAAATCGACATTGTCGGCAAATCTGGCGGTAGGTTTGTCTGAGCTTGGTAAAAAAGTTGTAGCTATTGATTTTGATATTGGACTTAGAAATTTAGATATGATTTTAGGGCTAGAGAACAGAATCGTATATGATGTTGTTGATGTCATGGAAGGAAGATGTAATCTATCTCAAGCACTTATCAATGATAAACGATCTAAAAATCTCTATTTTTTACCAGCTTCTCAAACGAATGATAAAAATATACTTAATAGAGAAAAAGTCAGAACATTGCTGGAGGATCTCAAAAAGGATTTTGATATCATTATACTTGATTCTCCTGCTGGAATTGAGAGTGGATTTGAGCATTCGATATTTTTAGCTGATCGTGCTTTGATTGTATCAACGCCTGATGTTAGTGCTGTTAGAGATGCTGATAGAGTGATTGGGATAATTGATGCAAAGAGTCAAAAAGCTAAAGATGGTGGAGAGGTTTTAAAACATATCATCATAAATAGACTAAAGCCTGAGATGGTTGAGAGTGGAAACATGCTGGGTATTGAAGATGTTTTAAATATTCTTGCATTGCCACTTATTGGTGTTGTTCCTGATGATGAGAAGATTATCACTTCTACAAATAAAGGTGAACCAATTTACTATGACAAAGAGTCTCCTGCAGCTAAAGCGTATCAAAATATAGCAAAGCGTGTACTTGGTGAAGAGGTTACATTTTTGGATTTGAGTGTGAAGAAAGGATTTTTTAAAAGGTTATTTGGATGACTTTGTTTGAGAGATTTTTTGGACAGAAAAAAGAGGCAACTGCTAATGTTGCGAAAGATAGACTGACTGTAATGTTGGCGTGTGAGAGGGCTGAGTGTGCTGTTCCATATCTTGATGATCTTAAAAGAGATCTTTTGGAAGTAATTAAAAAATATACAAAAACGGGTGATATCAATATAAAGACCGAAAAAAATCAAAATGTCGATATGTTAGAGATAGAGATACAATTAGGTAATTGATGGGTAAAACCCTGTTTATAAAAATTATAGTTGTCGTTTTTACTGCACTTAGTATTGGTCTTATGGGTATTTATTTTTTATTTAAATCCACAACTACAGAGATGGATAGTAGTGTTACAGTCATGCCAGTGAAAAAAATGGAAAAAAATGTAACAATAGTAGCTCTATTTGATGGGGTTACTTATGAAAAAAATAACACTTTAGATGCAGAGTATAAGAGCGTGGCTTCGCAAATTGAAGTTTTTATACGTAAACAAAAGAGTTTTGAACAAAATATAGTAGAAATAGTTCCACAAAAGATTGAAGCGAAAAAACAAAATATAGTTCAAAAAGTAGTTAAAAAGCAAAAAGCTTTACCAAAATTAGCGATTATCATGGATGATGTTGGATTTTATGAACAAGTACAAATAATAAAAACAATACCTTTTCCCATCACTCCATCAATTTTCCCACCAAATGAGTATTATCCTGATACTGTTAAAATAGCAAAAGAGTTTAAAAACTATATGGTTCACTTTCCAATGGAAGCGTTTGATTATAAAAATACAAAAGAGATAGCTGTTAAAGTTACGGATTCATTAGCACATTTAGATAAAAGAGTCAAAAAGATGAGACAAAATTTCCCAAAAGCAATAGCTATAAATAACCATACAGGTAGCAAATTTACTTGTGATTTGGATGCTATGGATCGTTTTTTTTCGGTTTTAAATAAATATGAGATAGAGTTTATAGATAGTCGCACTTCTGCTGAAACTAAATGTCTTGAAGCTGGTAAAATAAATAATAGAGAGATTATGCAGAGAGATATATTTTTGGATAATGTAGCAGATGTTGAGTATATAAAAAACAGGCTAGAAGAAGCGGTAAAGATTGCTAAAAAAAATGGAAAAGCAATAGCGATATGCCACCCAAGAGAGCTTACATTTGAGGTATTGAAAAATGCAAAAGATATATTAAAAGATGTAGAGTTAGTTTATGTAAACGAGTTGATGTGATGAAAAATATAGATGTAAATTTAAAAGAGTTTTTATCTTTGAAAAAGCCTCCAACATCTCTGTTTGGGATTGGTAATGAGGGTCTTTTAAAAACAAAGATGATTTCAATAGTAGGCACAAGACGACCGATCTCATATACAAAAGAGCAGACACTCAAACTCTCACATGCATTTTCATCTATCGGATATAGTGTAGTTAGTGGTGCTGCTATGGGTGTAGATGCTTTAGCTCATAGTGGTGCATTTCCCAATACCATTGCTGTTATGGCAAACTCTCTTGATATCTACTATCCAAAAATAAATCAAAAGATTATTGAAAATATCTATAAAGATGGGTTGGCTATCAGTGAGTATCCAGCTTCTACCAAAGCTACTAGATATAGTTTTGTGATAAGAAACCGTATCGTTGTTGCTTTGGGTGAAGTACTCATAATAACAGAAGCAGATATAGATAGTGGAACTATGCGAAGTGCTATGATTGCTAAAGAGCTTGGAAAAGAGATCTATGTCTTAGCTCATAGAGTAGGGCAGAGTCTAGGGACGCAAAAGTTACTTGAAGATGGTGATGCTAAGCTTATAACAGATATTGATACTTTTGTAGCAAAATTTGGAAAGGTGCAAGATGAGATAGATGAGGAGAGTGCATTTTTTCAAAACTCTCCATCACTTCAAGAAGCGCTAGAGAGATATGGTGATAAGATTTATGAGTATGAGTTGGAAGGTAAGATAGAGATTAAAAATCTAAAGGTCTATTTATGTTAAAGATAGCTTCTATCGATGTTGGACTTAAACGTATCGGTTGTGCGATATGTTTAGATCAAAAAATTGTCATACCTCAAAATGCAATACTTCGCAAAAACAGAAATCAAGCTGCACGAGAGATAGATCACTTTTTAAAAGAGTACGAAATCAATACACTAGTTGTTGGTTTACCAAAAGCTGGTGAGAGTAGCGATGAGATGCAAAGACGCATTGAACATTTTGTCTCACTACTAGAGTATGATAAAGCTTTTTTTTATCAAGACGAATATGGAAGCTCACATGAAGCCAAAGAGCTTATGAGAGGTATTGTGAAACAAAAAAGAGATGGCAAGATCGACTCAATAGCAGCAAAAATTATTTTAGAGCGTTGGTTGGGTTAAATTATTAACATCGCATCGCCATAAGAGTAAAAACGATATCTATTTTTTATAGCTTCGTCATAAAGATCAAGTGTCTTTTGGATTCCTATAAAACTAGCTATAAGCATCAGAAGTGTTGATTTTGGTAGGTGAAAATTTGTCAAGAGATGGTTAACTCGTACGGGTGGGTTTTTTGGATGTAAAAAGAGATTAGAATCGCCTGTTATTTTACCTTCTCTTTCATAATACTCTATAGTTCTTGTTACTGTTGTTCCCACAGCTAGTATGTTTTTTTGTGAATCTATAATCTTTTTAGTGTTGTTTGGGATATTGTAAAACTCTTTATGCATGATATGGTCATTGATATTTTGATGCTCTACCGGTTTAAAGGTTCCAGCTCCTACATGAAGGGTTATAAAAGCACTTTGGAGATTCTCTTGTATGTCTTTTAAAAGCTTTGGTGTGAAATGCAGTGATGCGGTAGGGGCTGCGACTGCGCCAATATTTTTGGCAAAAAGAGTTTGATAGTTTTTTATATCTTCACTGTTATCTTCTCTTTTTATATATGGAGGAAGTGGTATATGTCCGATAAGCTCTAACATGCTGTTTAGCGCTTCAAAATTAAGCTCTCTATTTTGATGGTGAAATTTTACAACTCTTGTCCCATCACTGTTTAGATTTAAAACAGTAGCGTTTAAACCTTTGTCAAAAAAGAGTTTAGCTCCTATCTTGACTCTGCCTTTTATATAAACTAAAAAAGAGTTTTTATCCATTGGAGTGTTTATGAGTAGCTCTATCTTTCCTCCGCTTTGTTTTGTGCCGTATACTCTTGCTTTTATCACTTTAGTGTCATTGAGTATGATAGCACAATCTTTTGGGATAAATTTTAGTATATCTCTAAATATAGCATGAGAGAGTCTGTCACTTTTTCTATCGTAAACTAAAAGTTTTGCGCTATCTTTGGGATTTGTTGCTTCTTGTGCTATCAAATCCTCTGGCAGAATATAATCATATGTATCTACCAAAAGAGGGTCAAGAGCTTTTTTCATCTTCTGTATCAGTTGTCTCTGGGTTTATTTTTTTAGCAATTAAAATTGATAAACCATAGAGTAAGATCATAGGTCCTGCCATCAAAAATTGTGTTAAAAGATCAGGAGGAGTTAAAAGAGCTGCTAACAAAAATATCAGCACAAGTGCGTATCTAAAAAATCCAATCAATGTCTTATCTGTCACTAACCCCATCGTAGCTAAAAAGAAAGTAATCACAGGAAGTTCAAAAGCTATTCCAAAACCAAGTAAAAGCTTTGTAAAAAAGCTGACATAATCTCCGATACTTGGGAGTGCTGTAAAGAGTTGTGAGCCAAAATTTATAAGAAACTCATACCCAAAAGGGATCACAACATAATAACAAAATGCCGCACCTATCAAAAACATGATAGTAGCACCTGATACAAAAGGGATAACCATCTTTTTTTCATTTTCATAAAGTCCAGGCGCTATAAATAGCCAAAGTTGCCAAAAGATGATAGGAAGTGCTACTATAAAACCTGCAAAAAATGCAACTTTTAGTGCTGTAAAAAAAGGCTCTTGAATTTTTGTAAAGATAACACTACTGCCTTTTGGTAATACTTCATTTAGTGGAGCTATCATCCAATCAAGCAGAGGTTGCCAAAACCCAAACATCACAAAGAAAAGGATTATAACAGTTCCTACTGAAATTGCTAACCTTTTTCTAAGTTCTTTAAGATGTGGTTTTAAACCCTCAAACATCTTTGGTGTCCTCAGACTCTTTTTTGGGAACTGATTTTGGTTTTTTACTTGATCGGTTTGGTCTTGCTGATGGGTCTATGTTGATGGATTTTTCAAGTTGTTCTTTGTAGGTTATTCCACTATCTTTAAGCTCTGATAGATGAATCTCTTCTTCTATTGTCTCTTTTGCTTCATTGATACTTTTTTTGAAGCTTCTAAAAAATTTAGCGATTTTTACCATAGCATCTGGTAGTTTATCCGGACCTAAAAACAGTATTGCAATAATTGCAATAATTGCAATTTCACCAAAACTCATTCCAAACATTAAACACCTTAGTAATTTTAACTTTGATTATATCAAAAACTATCCTAAAATATAGAGTGCAATTTCATCACTTAAAAAATAGTTTGGATTGAAAAACCTACCATTTTTAAAAGTTAATTTTCTCTCTTTTACCAATATTTGTCCATTTTCATACTGCTTTATTGAGAGTATATCTTTACAAACTCCAACAACACTTCTTAACCCCAATAAGACTTTTTCGCTTTTTATAGCTTCGTCGTTTAAAATCTCCTCTTTGATATCAAGAGGATTTTTTATGTATGACTCAACTTCGTTTTGTGTGTAAAATCTTCGGTCTTTTAAAAAACCAACAGCTCCACTACCTATACCGATATAATTTTTATACTGCCAATAGCCAAGATTGTGTTTTGATTTGTAAGTTCCAAAATTGGAGATTTCATACTGAGGTAAACCTCTCTCTTGTATCTCTTTTGCAAACCAATAGGCTAAATCTTCATCATCATTTTGCATCTGTGGAGTATTGAAAAACTCAGTCTGCTCTTCAATAGTGAGTGAATATGCACTTAGATGATTTATAGGGAGTGAAAAAGCTATTTCAAGATCATTTGCGAGTAGGTTTTTATTATCTAGTGAAGTACCGTATATAAGGTCAATAGATATATTTTCAAAACCGATTTTGTGAGCCTCTTTGACTGCTTTTATAGCCATGTGTGATGTATGGTTTCGACCTAATACTTTAAGTTTATCATCATCAAAACTTTGCACTCCAAAACTGATACGATTTACTCCAAGTTTTTTCATTCCTTGAAGCCATTTAAAGGTTGCACTGTTTGGATTGGCTTCTGTTGTGATCTCTGCATTTTTTTGTAGATATGGTTTTAAAGAGGTGAAAAATGACCTATAAAGATCAGGTTCTATGGTAGATGGTGTACCTCCTCCTATAAAGAGTGTTTGAACAGTCTCTTTTTTTATCTTAAATCTTATAAGCTGATGTTCTAACTGTTTTAAAATAGCTCTCATGTATTGATCTTTTAAGGCAAATTTATCTACATATGAGTTAAAAGCGCAGTAGTGACATTTGCTATCGCAAAAGGGGATATGTAGGTAGACAAGCACATTTAACCTTTTTCTATGTTTTTTGAGGCATTATCTAGGGTAATAGCATTGTACTGTTTTTTTTTATATTTATCTTCTTTTGGTGATGCTTTAAATCGAGGATTAAAAAACACTTTACTCACAAAAACAGTAGATGAGATATCTTTTAAAGAAGAGATTGTTTTACTTGCTTTTATGATGTGACAATTGTTGATAAGTCCTAACTTTTTAATGATTTGAATAAAATTTTGGATAATGAAGAAAGTGAGGCAATTGTGTTAGCAAAAAAATTGGGTTGTCTACTCATCATCGAATGAGAAAAGAGGTAGGAAAATTGCACAAGTAATAATTTGTTTCCTGACATGTTATAATATGTACATAGATAGATATAAGGAGATATAAATGATAGAGATAGGAGTATCACAAGCTCAAATGCAATTTACAAAACTACTCGATAAGATATCGGTAATTGTAGATAAAAAGACAAAAATCAAAAAAGCCGCGATCTTACCATATGATGAATATCAAAAATTGATCAAAAATCAAAAAAAAGATGACTTCAAAAAAAAGAGTGGTGCTTTTGATGATTTTACTGGGGTGTTGTCTGATATGTTTGAAACTGATGATATACGATATCACAAGATTGTTAAATGAAGATTTTTGTTGATACAAATATCTTTTTAGATGTTCTGTTTAAAAGAGAATTTTATCTAAGTTCACTAGAGATACTTAATGGCACAGTTGAAGGAAGATGGAAATGTATCATCCTTGATATTACGATGTTAAATATCGACTATATTGCCAACAAACAGGTAGAAGATGTCAAAGATTTTTTATATTTGATAAATGAAAACTTTGAAATCATAGGCGCATCAAACAAAGAGCTAGAACAAGCTTTGCAAATTAAAAATTCTGACTTAGAAGACAATTTACAGTACATTTGCGCAGTTCAGAGTGGGTGTGATCTTATTGTATTAAATGATAAAAATTTTTATAGTAGAAAATTAAAGCTTTTTAGTTCTGATGAATTTATTAGGAAAAATTCTAATTTTTGATGGTGTGTTTTTTATTGTTTCCGCACGCTAGTAAAAACTATACACTTTCAGTGCAAGGCTTTAGCTTCTACAAATGTGTTAAAAGTTAGAATGGAGA
>CAYUSV010000030.1:0-2151 GCA_964447385.1 uncultured Campylobacterales bacterium
CTCTAAGATATAGTTTTATAAGAAGTCTAGTACAATTTAAAAGGTTATCAAAATGTTACTTGGAGTCAATATAGATCATATCGCTGTTTTAAGAGAAGCAAGAAAAATAAACAATCCAGATCCATTAGAAGCTGTTAGCTTAGCAGTTCGAGCAGGTGCAGATCAAATCACAATCCATTTAAGAGAAGATAGACGACACATAAACGAAGAAGATGTAGCAAATATCATAAAACACTCCCCTATCCCTGTCAATGTAGAGTGTGCAGTTGATCCTGATATCATAGAGATCATAGCTGATTTAAAACCTCACCGTGCTACTTTTGTGCCTGAAAAAAGAGAAGAAGTTACAACCGAGGGTGGGCTCAATTTTGATGATGAAAATTATGCAAATCTTGATAAAGCTGTTCACTATCTAAAAGCTAGAGAGATTGAAACTTCATTTTTTATCGATCCTACAATGGAAGCTATCAAGGCTTCTAAAGGAATTGGCGTAGAGTGGGTAGAGCTTCATACAGGAGCTTATGCAAATATATATGCAATGCTTTTTACAAACCTACGCCATAGCCAACACTCAATCAAAGAGTTAGATATCCAGAGAAGCCGTCTTTTTAAAATGCTTGACAAGAGTATCAACAATTTAAAAACCGCAAGTTATGAAGCTAACGAATATGGACTAAAAGTAGCAGCTGGACATGGATTAAATTATCAAAATGTAACTGCTATTTGCGATATTGAGTTTATACAAGAGCTAAATATTGGTCAAAGCATCATCGCAAGAAGTGTGTTTACAGGCTTTGAACAAGCCACAAGAGAGATGGTAACACTCTTAAGATGATTATAGCAGTTAGCATAGGTGATCTTAATGGTGTTGGTATTGAGATAGCTTTAAAAGCGCACGATGAGATAAAAAAACTCTCTCATCCGATTTATATGATAAACAAAGAGATGCTCCATCTTGCTTCAAAAAAGCTTGGTATTAAAATTCCTAATGATTTTGAGAGTGTTGATGTAGGAGAGAGTTTTGATCTACAACCTCAAAAAGCTACTAAACAAAGTGGCAAATACTCACATGACTCTTTTATAAAAGCTATAAAGTTAGCAGAAAAAAAAGAGGTTGATGCAGTTGTCACACTTCCTATAAATAAAGAAGCTTGGAGTAAGGCAGGTATTTTATATAAAGGACATACCGATCTTTTGGCAGAGTATTTTCATAAAGAGGCTATCATGATGATTGGTTGTGAAAAACTTTTTTGTGCATTTTTTACACATCATATACCATTAAAAGATGTAGCAAAGAAAATAAAAAAAGAGCCACTGAAAAGATTTCTTATCGATTTTTACCACCAAATAAAAGAGGAAAAAATAGGTGTGTTAGGATTAAATCCACATGCTGGAGATAATGGTGTTATAGGAGATGAAGAGAGAGAGATAAAAGAAGCAATAAAAGAGGCAAATGAACTACTACTAGAAGATATTTTCATAGGTCCATTAGTACCTGACACTTCATTTACTCCCACAATGAGAGAAAAAATAAACTACTTTGTCTGCATGTATCACGACCAAGGGCTTGTTGCTGTAAAATCACTCTATTTTGAGCAGAGCGTAAATGTAAGTTTAAACCTTCCAATCATAAGAACTTCAGTAGACCACGGAAGCGCTTATGATCTCGCGTATAAAGATAAAAATCCCTCTACATTAAGCTATATCAATGCTATTAAAGAGGCAGTTAGATTAGCTCAAAAGAGGGTAAAATATATAATTTAACCTAAGTTATCGATAATCGTTGATATCGATATCGGTTTTGAGTATCTTTGCAGGAATTCCCCCTGCAATTGAGTTATCCGGCACATCTTTTAAAACAACAGCATTTGCACCAATAACACAATTTTTACCAATTTTAACAGGACCTAATATCTTAGCCCCTGGAGCTATCATAGTGTTATCCCCAATCACAGGCACTTCATAAATCTTTGAAGTACCGCCAATTGTAACGCCAGAGCCTACCATGACATTTTCCCCAAGCACTGCACGATCGTGTATAACTATACCCAATCCACCATATCCAAGAACTGTCCCCTTGCCAAGCTTTGCACCAAGAGTTACTTGACAACCAAACAATAAGCGTACAAAAACTATATTGATAAGCTGTGG
>CAYUSV010000030.1:2251-17478 GCA_964447385.1 uncultured Campylobacterales bacterium
GAGTTACTTGACAACCAAACAATAAGCGTACAAAAACTATATTGATAAGCTGTGGTAAGATAGGAATTTTTAAATTATGCAAATAGAGTGCAAAATAGTAGATACTAACAACAAGTTTACTCAAAATTTATCCTTTATTATAATAGATTTCTTACAAAATTATATCTTAGAGGCAAATCCTCCCTTTGGTCTGAGCCTCACAATATAGTTTTGAAAGAAATCTACTAATGATTTGATAAAGCAAATCGGCTAAAAACAAACATCATTTAGAGACTTTACCTATATGTTTTTCAACCGATGCTATTTTTGTTTTAAGACGATTTGATTTACCTTCTCGAATATCCATCTTTAACGAAGAGTAGACTCGATTTGAGTGTGGTTTTAGTATCTCATATGCATCTTCAACAACTTTTAACGCCTCTTGGACTGTTGGAGTCTCAATAACCGTACTCATGGGTGTCAATTGATAAGCATAACCACCCTGGCTAACCATCTTTACTACTTTGCTAACATACTCACTTTTACTCTCTCCAACATCTGTTGGAAACATAGAAAACTCTAATAAAACAGACATTTTTCTACCTTTTATTTTTTTTGCGTGACGCTTTTGCTAACTTTGCTTTTCTTTTTGCCTTAAGCTTTGCTTTATCCAATAAAGCCAATTTTCTCGCATTAACAACTTGATCTACCACATCTTTACTACTTTTACTAAATCCAGCTTTCATAGCCACCTGCTCTTGCTTTGCAAAATGGGCTAATTTTTTGCCATTTGCCATATCTACACTTGAAGTGTTTTCTCTACTCATATTTTACCCTTAATTTTACTCTACCA
This sequence comes from uncultured Campylobacterales bacterium, assembly GCA_964447385.1. Lineage (GTDB taxonomy): Bacteria > Campylobacterota > Campylobacteria > Campylobacterales > QNZT01 > SZUA-1433. The sequence continues at coordinate 3,084 of CAYUSV010000030.1, forward strand.
ACCAACTATCAAAAACAGCGACGATAAAAAATAGTCCATCACAAAAACTACGATCGCAGCATATACAACAGCTGTCGTCGTAGCCACACCAACCCCTCTAGCACCACCTCTTGCATGATAACCTATATAAGTGCCAATCATGCCTATAAAAAATCCAAAAAGAAAACCTTTTAATACACCTGTTAGGATATCGCTCACTTTAAGATACATATGAATTGTATTTAAATAAGCTGTTTCATTTATACCTAAAGCGTAGATTGATATCAAATAAGCGCTGAGATTTCCTAAAAAATCAAACAATATAACTAAAAGAGGTAGAGATAGTGTAGTGGCGATAATTCTTGGTATCAAAAGATACTTTTTAGAATCCACAGCTAGTGTATCCATCGCATCAATTTGTTCAGTAACTCGCATAGTGCCTAACTCTGCCGCCATTGCGCTTATCGCACGAGAAGTGAGCATCAATCCTGCAAAAACAGGGCCCAACTCTCTTGCAATTGAGATGAAGATCGGATATCCCATCATATTTTGCGCACCAAATTGATGAAATGCCTGATAAAGCTGTACGGCTGAAACTAATCCAGTAAAAGTTCCTGTCAAAACAATGACACCCATAGATCCGATACCTATGATTTCCATCTGCTTTAGTATCTCTTTAACCCTATATGGAGGCTTTAGATATAGTGGTAAAAGTCGAAATTGAAAAATCCAAAAACGCCCAAACTCTGAAAAAGAATTGATAAAATTTAAAAATTTTTTACCTAAAAAGGCAAAAAACTGCTCTGCAAATACCATGATGGTTATATTTTCCCTCTATTTAAGACAATTTTATATAACTTTTATGAAAAAAAACTAAACTTTCTCAAAACTTGTACGATATAGTTTATAAGAATTAATAAAACTATGATAACAAAACAAAGGATAATCATGGCTGAAGCAGCAAAAAATATGGAAGTTGAAGTTGAAAAAAAAGGTGGTTCAAATATACTTTTAATAGTAGTAGCATCTGTGCTATTTTTGATTCTTATTGGTGGAGGGGTTGCTGGGTATCTATTTTTAAGTGAAGATACTGAGGTATTGAATGATGCAAATAGAGCTAATCAAACTAAAATTGTACAAAAAAAAGCAGTCACAAAATCAACAAGAGGTACAGACTATACTCAAATCGGACAGATGTACCCTATGGATCAATTTGTAGTAAACCTATATAGTGAAAGTGGTAGCAGATATCTAAAAGCAGCTCTAAATTTTGAACTTGCGAGTGAAGAACTTGCAGGTGAGTTGGATGCAAAAAGACCATTAATTAGAGATATCATTATAAAAGCACTATCAGCCAAGACTTATGAGGAAGTTAGTACGATTAAAGGAAAAGAGAATTTAAAGGATGAAATCGTGCTAAATGTCAATGAAGTAGTCTCAGATGGACAGATAAACAATCTCTTTTTTACGGATTTTGTAATTCAATGATTGGAATTGATATCGTAAATATCAAAAGATTTGAAAAGTTTTTAAATAAATATGAAAACAAAGCTCTAGAGAGATTTTTAACACCTGATGAAATCTCTCTTGTAACTTCTACTAACACTGCAGCTGGCTTTTTTGCAAGCAAAGAGGCTATCTCAAAAGCTCTTGGCAGTGGAATTTCCAAAGAGTGTGGATTTAAAGATATCATAATCCATAAAGATAGTAAAAACGCCCCCTACTTTACCTTGACAAAAAAGATTGTTGATAAATACAATATCACTGATACTGCTTTATCCATCACACATGATGGTGGTTTTGCCATTGCAGTAGCAAAAATTGAGTCAAACAAAAATAGAACTTATCCATTGTGTCACTAAACTACACATACTAAATTGCAATAATTTCAATAGTAAAATTATTTATTGCAATATATTCAATTCCACTATTTTTATCAAAAACAACTCTTGAAAATCACTCAAAATTCATTATGACCCTACAATATAAGACGATATATATAGTATGAGACTAAAAACAAGGGGTCACATGAATATTAAGAAAAGGAAAAACAATATGTTCTTAATCGTAGGTACATTCGCAATCGTTGTTTTGATGTTATTTATCGGATTGATAGGCGAAATAATTACAAGCATGTTTTCAAAAGCTGAGGAATCTGAGCCAAATACATATGAGGAGAAATTCTCTGAGTATGCTACTGCACAGTGATCTAAATAAGGATTGGAAAATTTATTATTTTCCAATCCAAACTTCTAAAAATCTTAAATAACAATCTCTTATTTATTTAAATATTTTAATCTTTTTTTAAGTATAATTAAATATACTTAATATGTTCATCTAGCTAGTGTATATTATAGCAAGATTAATCTAAGGAGGATTGGATCAAATTTCAGGTGTGATTTATGTCACATGTTTGTTAGAAAGTTCAAGATGAATTAAAATTTCTAAAGAAGGGGTTTAGATTATGAAAAAATTTTCAAAAGCAATATCGTTATTATATCTAGTTGCAGTTATGTTGATGGTGATCATCGGTTCAATTGGAGAAATTATAAGGACATATTATCCTACTGTAAAAGAGTTTTTTAGCTCCATTTCTATCAAAATAGGTAGATTTTTTAGTGCACGCTTTAGTGCGTCTTCTAGAGGGTTATCAGCAACATAGGATTGATTGACACAAAAGTTAGACAAGTGTTAGTCTCTTTAACTATAAAAAGTGGTTTGGCTTCTAAAATGCCAAACCATATAACCATCCCAGACCAAACTTCATCATAACAGCGATTATCAAACAGTGCGATTGTGAGGCAAAATGGTGCAGGAGCTACTGGTAGCTTCAAACCATTTTAACGAAGCAAGTGTGCTGTTTACATCTTCACCCCTCTATGGCTTACTGTTATGATGAAGTTTGATCTGGGATGGTTATAATACTCTTCTAAAATTATAATCTATATTATATTTTTCAGTAAAATACAAAATACTTTGTCAATGTTAACTTTTTTTACTATTTTTCATATAATTAAACTTTTCATAAGCATATAAATGTTAAGTTTTTTTTACATAAAAACAGGAGGAATTGTGATGCAAAAGTTATCTGCTTTGTTAATATTAGTTTTATCACTATCTACAACAAGTGTTTTAGGAAATGATGAGTTATTAAGGGTGTTGAAAGAGAAAAAAGTATCAATTGGGTTTCATACATTTTTACCTACACAAGCTGGTATTAGTGCAAAAATGGATATAACAGATAAAACTACAGCACAAGTTATCATAGCTCCACTTGGACCTAACACATTTCTCTCTACAAGAGCAATTTTTAATTTTGAAAAAAGTAACTATTTTGATTTTTACGGTTTTAGCGCAGTTGATTTGGTAAACACAAGCTTTGATATAAGTCTTGGTATTGGTGCGAATTATGATTTAAGAGGATTTGATAAAGAGTTACCTGCAATTATCCCATATTTTGAGATGTTTATACCCATTGGGGGTGCAAATGCAGGCGGTTTTGGAATCGGTGCTCATTATAAATTTTAATTCAAATTGTGCTATGTCACGATTACTTATCGTGACAAGATAGACACATTTCACTATTTTCATTTTTATTTCTTAAAAATATTCCTTTTGGATCTTCATAGTGTGGATCATGACAACTTCCACACTCAACCTTACCATTACGAAGTAAATCAGCTATTGTATTAGCGCCATTCCACTCTCCTATCAATGGTTCATTTATTGGTCTCAAACTTGATTTACCACCTGGAATATACTCTATTGAAACAGGATGGTCATCAAAATCTCCATATGAACCAACTGACAAACCTCCAGCTAAACGAACAGATTTGTGTTTTGTAGTTGAAGTTGCAACAGTACCTGTTATATTTACTACAGAATTAGCAGAGCTTGCACCATCGTGACAACTTAAACATAACATCGAAAATGTATTTGGATCACTAAATGCTTGTGAATCAGATGCTCTCTCCTTATACATAGAAAAGCCTGTCTGTGGTGCTGTTTTATCCCATAAAGGAGACTTAAAAGTTTTTGTATCTGAAGGTGCTATATGACAATATATACACAACTGAGTATTATCTAAATTACCAGAGATTCCAGTAAGATTATGCGGGGTTTGTGCAACTTGTGCATTAGAAGCTACTGACAGTAACATTATCAAAATTGTACCTAAAATTTTTTTTACCATGATCAAATACTCCTTAACTTTTTGCTTAAAAGTAAATCGGCATGATTTTTAGATACTAAAGGTTAATTTTTATAAAATATGTAAAAAAGTTTTATCCTGCCTCTTTACACAATATATTTTCCATAGAAACAATATCTGGCTTTGGCTCACCTAAATAAAAACCTTGAGAATAATCAGCACCCAATGTTTTGACTATATCATAAACTTTTTCATTATGTATATATTCAGCAACTGTTTTATATCCTAATTTTTTAGAAAATGCTATGATAGCTTCGGTGATAATATATGAATCTTCATCTGTATCTATATTTTTTATTATGCTTCCATCTATTTTTATATAATCAGCATCAAGACTTAGTACATATTTAAAATTAGCATAACCGCTACCAAAATCATCAATTGCAATTTTTACCCCATACTGCTTGATGGTTTTTACAAATGAGTTTATGTATTTATAATCTTTAATCTCTTCAGACTCTGTAATCTCAAAAATAATACGATTTGTTGATGGATAATCTTTTAATTTTTCATATATATACTCTGTAGTTTCTCCGTTGTTCATATCTTCAATGGCTAAATTTACCGAAAACTCATATTGCGGTAAGTTTCTAAATGCCTCAAATGTTTTATCGATAACAATTTTGGTAATTTTTGGATAAATCTTTGCTTTTTTTGCTATATCTAAAAAGAAAAATGGAGATATCACTTTACCTTCACTATCTATAATTCTAACAAGTGATTCATATTTGGTTATAGCACCACTGTTGTTATCTATAATTGGCTGAAAAAATACTACAATTCTATCCTCTTTTATAGCCTCTTTAATTTTTTTGATCCATAATATATTGTTTGCATAATCATCATCTTTACGCATACTATTTTTAAATAGTAAAAATTTCTTATTCCCTTTTTTCGCTATTTTATGTGCTATTTTCGTATTTGTCAATAGAGTTTCATTATCTTCACCTGCATTATAAAACGAAGCTCCCCCACTCATAGTAAGACTAACACAACCCATCTTATCACAATCTATCGTCTTAGACTCTATATACTCAATAATTTGTTCAAAAGCACTTTTATAGTTATGTTTTGTTACTACACCCTCTTCAAAAAGTAGTACAAATTCATCAGCGTGAAGTTTATATGCTTTACAATTTGTCCCACGAGATATCTCTACTAATATATTTGCTAAATGGATCAATGTCTGATCACCCATACCTGAGCCATAAAAATCATTAAGATGTGCAAAATCATTGATATCAAGATACAACATGATAGGTTTTTTTGCATTTTGCAGATCTTCCAGTAATTGATTTCTATTTGGTAAATTTGTTAAAAGATCAGTTTTTTGTTTTTGTATCTTCTCTTTACTCTTTTGAAGCTCGGTCACATCATGTCTGACTGCAACATACTCTAAAATGTTATCATCCCTATCAAGAATAGGGATAATGGTAGCATCTACGATATAATAATCTCCATCTTTTTTTCTATTTTTAACAATTCCATGCCAGACTTTTTTATTTTTAAGAGTTTTCCATAGATTTTTAAACACATCTTTTGACATATCAGGATGGCGGATGATATTGTGAGGTTGCCCTATAAGCTCATCTTTACTATATCCTGATAACTCACAAAACATTTTGTTTACATAAGTAATCTTTCCTTTAGGATCACTTTTTGATACTATGCTACTCTCATCAATAGCCATTTTATATCCATCAAGAAAAGAGATGTTTTGATTGAGTTTGTGACTCATTATATTAAATGCCAAAATTGCATCTCCGATTTCGTCATTGGTATCTGCATCAAGTTGTATATCTGTTTTACCTTGTGCAATCATCTGAGAAGCACTCTCTAATTTTTTCAAACTTCGTATAACTGATCTATAAAACGCAACAAAAATATAAAGTGCAATAAAAATAATTATAAGAAATCCTGCTACAGTATATCCTAGTTCAGTTTTTACTCTATTTTGAGAATTTTGCACTATATCTTGATAACTTTTTGAGAGTGTACGATAAAGTTTTATCTGCTCTTTCATCACAACTGTTGTCTGTTTAAAAAAAAGATTACTATCCAAAGAGGGTGTTTGAGCTAAAATAATGTCTTTATTGATGGCATAAAGTATCTCATCAAGTTTATATGATGCAAATGTTATCTTTTTTTGGATAACAGCATAGTTATCTAAATCTTTAAGCATCTGATTCTCTTCTAAATTTGATTTAAGAGTTTGAATCAATGTATACAAAGATAAAAGTCTCTTTTTCTTTGCTTTTGTTATCTCTTTTTTAGCAAATACACCAGTTGCGATACCTCTAACTTGTGCTGTATACTCATGTAAAAAAAGTAACTTATCTTGTAACATATTTGCAATATAGAGTACACTTAAATCACTACTAACATCAAACTGTGTCTCTCTAGCACAATTTTGTAGAACTTTGATTAGAGAAGATATTAGATTTATATGTTTATTAAAGATATCTTGTGCATGTAAATTTTTTGAAATACTATCAATCTTAATAAGCTCAAACTTACCCAGAGCTTCTGTAAAGTGTTTATTTTTATTTAATAATTTTAAATGTTTAGAATCAAACTCTATCAATTCCTCTACTTTTTGATCAAAATGTTGTTCATTTACGATAATATCTTCTCTAAAATTTTCATTACCATTAAAAAAGCCGTTACTTAATCCTCTATGTACTTGAGCTACTTGAATAATATCTTGTAAATAATTATTGTATTTTAAACCAATAAGTTTATTTTCAAATTTGCTATTAGCTTCAAAATAATCTAAAAAAATATTTCTAAAAGGAAGAACTAACAATATAAAAAGTAGAGATACCGATACGATTATCTTAATTTTAAAGGGTAATTTGTTCATAAGTACAACAGCAGGATGAAGCAATCTGTCAAAAATCATACAAAAACCCTCCTTTATTTTTTAAATCGGATTCTTTTTACAAATATTTACAGCTACAGCCATAACTGAATGGATTTAAGTAACATTTGTGTAAAATCCTCTAAAAAGTAGTGGATAAACAATGTCAGAAAGTTGTAAAAAAGCCTATATAACAACCCCAATTTACTATGTTAATGATGTACCGCATATCGGACATGCATATACGACAATTATAGCTGATACATTGGCTAGATATTCAAGACTAATTGGTCTTGATACTCTGTTTTTAACAGGTACAGACGAACATGGTCAAAAAATTGAAGAAGCTGCAAAAAACAGAGATAAAAACCCAAAGGAGTATGCAGATGAGATAAGCTCAAAATTCAAATCACTTTGGGATGATTTTGATATCTCTTATGATAAATTTATAAGAACCACAGATGAAGATCATATGATCGGCGTACAAAAAGCTTTTGAGGTAATGTACGACAAAGGTGATATTTACAAAGATCAATATGAAGGTTTTTATTGTGTTAGTTGTGAAAGTTTTTTTACTAAACTTCAACTTTATGATGATGAGTGTTGCCCAGATTGTGGTAAACCAACTTCAATTGTCAAAGAGGAGAGCTACTTTTTTAGACTCTCAAAATATGAAGATAGACTTTTGAAGTGGTACGAAAACGATGATACATGTGTACTTCCAAAGGGCAAAAAAAATGAAGTGATAAACTTTGTCAAACAAGGACTCAATGACCTCTCTATAACAAGGACTAGTTTTGACTGGGGCGTAAAACTCCCCTCTTCGCTAAATGATCCAAAACATGTTTTGTATGTATGGATGGATGCTTTGATGAACTATATCACCGCTTTAGGATATGGAAAAGATGAAAAAGATATGGCATATTGGAATGGAACAACCGTACAACTTGTAGGAAAAGATATATTACGCTTTCACGCTATATATTGGCCTGCTTTTTTAATGAGTTTAGAACTTGCTCTTCCTAGACATATAGGCGCACATGGTTGGTGGACAAGAAATGGTGAAAAGATGAGTAAATCTAAGGGCAATGTTGTTGATCCAAGAGAAGTTGCAAACGCTTATGGATTAGAAAATTTTAGATACTTTTTACTTCGTGAAGTACCATTTGGACAAGATGGTGATTTTAGTCAAAAAGCATTAATAGACAGAATAAATTCTGATCTTGGAAACGATCTTGGAAACTTGATGAATAGAATTATTGGCATGAGTGGCAAATATAACAGCTCTATTATAGATTCTGTAGATGTGATAAAATATCACGCAAAAGAGATCAATGAAGCCGATAAAATCATCGATAAACTCGAACTCTATATATTTGATCTGCAACTAAATCGTTATCTTGAAGATCTTTGGAAAATTTTAACTATCGCTAATCAATCCATAACTACATATGAGCCTTGGGCAAAGATGAAAGAAGATAGAAAAGATGAAGCTTTAGCACTTGTTGCGCTTGTTGCAAACCTTTTAGCAAAAGTTGCAGTCGCATTAAGCTCTGTGATGCCAAAAACTTGTGATAAAATTGCTAATACACTTGGATTTGAGATTAACTGCGAGAGTTATGTATCAATTATCAAAGAGAAAAAACTTTTGGATACTTTTACAATAAAAAAACTTCCACCACTATTTCCTAGAATCGAAGAGGAGATACTAAAGAAACCTGAACCTAAAAAAATATCTAAAGATGAAGGCATAATTACTATCGATAAGTTTTTTGAAACCAAGATCAAAATAGCCACTATTTTAGAAGCTGTAGAGGTTCCAAAAAGTGATAGACTTCTAAAACTAAAAGTAGATGTTGCAGAAGATGAACCAAGACAAGTGATAGCCGGAATAAAAGAGTTTTATTCACCAAAGGATTTGATAGGTACGCAAGTATGTTTAGTAGCAAACCTAAAACCAGCAAAAATTATGGGTCTACTCTCACAAGGTATGATACTTGCAGCAAAAGATAAAGATGGTTTAAGCTTAATACGACCGGAATCTCCTAAAAAAAGTGGCACAGCCGTTGGATGACAGTAGAGAATTTTAGTAGATTAACAGAGGCTAAGCTTTTAAACAAACCGTCAATATCTTCATTTGAAAATATTGAAATTGACCCCAAAAAAGTTAGACGAGGCGATCTGTTTATATCCGATACCAAAGAAGATATCAAATTAGCAGTTAAAAATGAAGCTTATGGCATAGCAAGCACAGAGATTTGTGAGATAATTGATGAAGAGATTGCTTGGTTTGATATAGATAGTGTTGATGATGTTTTAATTAGACTTTTAAGATTTAATCTTTTAGAAAAAAAGCTTCACTTTGTCCATGCACAGGAGATTGAGCTTGAGTTAATTTATAAGATAGCCAGCAAAGAGCATCTGATAATTTTAAATGAAGATGAAAAAGATAATTATAAAAAGATAATCAATGCAGATGAAAAAAGCTTTATATTTAGCTCAAACATAAAGCTTTTAGGACAAATTTATCCTGATTTTAGAACTCTACCAAAGGTTAAAACTCTCAAATTTAACACAATTAAAAGTACTCTCTTTTTAACTCATTTTACTTATCAAAGGTTAAAATATAAAGATATCAAAATTCCACCACTATTTTTGCATCACTTAGAAAAAATTGTCTCTTTTTTAGATGAAAACCGTATAAATTACGATATAAAAAAGTGCGATTATACAACACACTTTTACCCTATTTTTGTAGACCAAAAACTTCAGATAAAACCTTTTGGCAAAAGTGATCATGTACTTATTTGTGAAAGCGATAAAAGCTTGATTGATCAAAAGGTCTCATATCTTGTGAAAAGTGCACCTTGGGCAAAAGTGATATGTTTTGAGTTAACAGAATTTACAAATATCAATGAGCTTAAAAATATTGAATTTAATTTTGCTATAATCAACATATCTTATGAAAAGCTTATAACACAATTAGAAAAATTAGATAAAAAAGAAAAAACAGTACTATTTTAGGAGAAAATGTGAAAAACCGAAGAGAATTTATAAAAAATGCTGCGCTCCTTTCTGCAGGTGCTACACTCCTTTTGGGCTGTGACAAAAATAGCACACCACCACAAAAATCAATAAATATCAATAAAAACAGAAAAATAAGAGTCAAATTAGCTACATCTTGGCCTGCAAATTTTCCTATCATGGGCGAGGGTATCGAGAGATTTGCCAAAAGAGTTGAGACAATAAGCAGTGGCAGTATCAAAATAAAAATTCACCCAAAGAATGTTCTTGTACCGGCATTTGGAGTGTTTGATGCAGCAAGTGTAGGAGCTATTGATGCTTATCACTCTGCATCATATTTTTACAAAGGAAAAAATGAAGCTTTTAATCTATTTACAGGTTTTCCTTTTGGATTAACAGCAACTGAGATGAATGCATGGATAGATTTTGGTGGTGGTATGGAGCTTTGGCGAACTCTTTATGACAAACACAATCTTGTCCCTTTTAAAGGGGGAAATACTGACACACAGATGGGTGGCTGGTTTAAAAAAGAGATAAACAACCTGGAAGATTTAAAAGGTTTAAAGATGAGAATTCCAGGACTTGGAGGTGAAGTATTTGCCAAACTTGGTGTCAAACCTACCCTACTTCCTCCTGGTGAAATTTTTGTTGCATTGGAGCGAAATATGCTTGATGCTACCGAATGGCTTGGACCATCACTTGACATCAAGATGGGATTTGCCAAAGTTTGTAAAAACTACTACACAGGTTGGCATGAACCAGGAAGTATGTTGAGTCTTGTTTTTAATAAAAAGAAATTTAATAAATTCTCAGATGAACAAAAAATGATGATTGAGATGGCTTCAAATGAGATGAACGCTAACATGGCAAATGAATTTCAATACGCTAATGCAAAAGCACTGAAAGAGATTAAAGGTTTGGGAGTTACTATACGAAGTTTCCCAAAACCTGTTATGAACAAAGCTAAAGAGGCAATGCTAGAAGTTGCAAAAGAAAAAAGTGCAAAAAGTGAAGATTTTAAAAAGGTTTGGCAGAGTACTTATGCGTTTTTGCAAGAGACTAAAGCGTGGAGTGATATCGGTATAAAAGCATATCTACAAGCTAGATAGAGATGAAAAAAAATATTTTAAAATGGCTCAAAGAGATTATAATTGCTGTAATTATCCTCGCTGTAGTTTTAAATGTTGTTAGTTTTTTAAAAAAACCAGACCTTTTAACAGATGAACTTGCAAGTTTTGAATTAATCAGCATAGAGAAAAAGCTTATATCTTCAAACAATTATGTAAATAAACCTGTTTTGATACATTTTTGGGCTACTTGGTGTCCTACATGTAAGCTTGAAGCTTCAACTATACAAAAACTCTCCAAAACAGCCAGTGTAATAACAGTTGCAGTAAGTTCAGGAAGTGATAGTGAAATTAAAAATTTTATGCAAGAGCGGGAGCTTGATTTTACTGTTGTAAATGACAATGACGGAAAATTTGCCTCAAAATTTTCCGTCACCGCGTTTCCCACCACTTTTATCTATGATAAATTTGGTAAAATTGCATTTTCAGAAGTTGGATATAGCTCTTTGTGGGGACTTAAGTTTCGCTTGTGGCTAACAGATTAGGCATAAGTAATAGGATCTTTTATGCCACACATTTGAAATCCCTTAAGCCTCAATCTACAACTATCACACACACCACAGGCTATATCCTCAGACTCATAACAGCTCCATGTATCACCAAGTGGTACATCAAAAGAGAGTGCTTGGCTAACAATTTGCTCTTTTTTTAGATGTACAAGCGGAGTTTTTAGTACTATTTTAGTTTCAGCCTTTGTCCCCTCATCAATTGCAGACTCTAATTTTTGGATAAAATCATCACTACAATCAGGATAGCCACTGCTATCTTCCTCTACAACGCCTATGTATATAGCTTCTGCTCCCTCTTTTTCAGCTAAAGCAGCAGCAATTGATAGAAAAATACCATTTCTAAATGGTACATAAGTTATAGGAACGCCAGGCTTTATTCCATCTTTTGGTACATTTATACTAAGATCAGTCAGAGCTGAACCTCCAATTTCTTTAATAAAGTGTAAGTCAAGCGCTACAAAAGATGTTGAATTTAAACTTTTTGCAATCAATTTTGAACATTTTAACTCTTTTTTTTCTGTTTTTTGTCCATAATTAAAATGTAATACAATAATCTCATAACCATCACGAAACTTCGCTATATATGAGCTTAAAGCACTATCCATACCTCCTGAAACAATACATATAGCTTTTTTCAATATTAACCTTTTCTTTTATATTCACATTAGTCTAAAATAAAAAGGACAATTTTAGTCCTATTTATATATACTTACACTGTTGCTAAAAACAACTAACGAAGAAGTAAATGTCATTCATCACACTCCGAGGAAGATGCTTTCGCCTCCTTTTAGCATCTTTCTCATTTTTTATTCATTCCTAACCTAATTCTATCCAAATGTAAATGAAAACAAATATGAATACACTAAATAACCATATTGCATAATTTGAGTTTAATTTTGTAACACTACTAGGTAAAATATTACTTATTTTTTATATTTTATTATACTTTTACAGCTAAAAGATAAATTTTTATATATAATAGGCAGTACTTAGGAGAGTAAAATGAAAAAAACCGTATTATTGATAACAACAACTTGTGTACTATTTGCAGGACCGGACATAAATATGCTCATAGATTATGATGCAAAAGACATATCTGATGCAAAAATTGAGGAGAAACAACAAATTGTAATACCTAAACCAGTCATTGCTCCCATTGTTACTGCTCCTGTGATTTCTGTTATACCATTGAGACCTGTAGCTAAAGTTAGTAACGGATGTTATACAAATAGTGTTGATTTCATGGGGGGATGGAACTTTACGAAAAATAATGCTCATTTAGATGACAGTGCGACTGGAGGAATAAGAGTTAATAAGTGTATAACAAATAGCATATTTGCGCAAGTAGGATACGATCGTGTATTTGATGCTGAACATAGAAACAAAAAAACTCACTATAACACACAATCACAACTTAACTCAAGAGTTATAATCGATGATAGAGTTGCTGTAGATAAATCTCTCCCTCATCGATATACAAAAGAGAGTACACCTTTGGATCGTTTTTACCTTAATGGTCTTTATGAGATAAATAATAATAACACATTTTTCCCTTTTGTTTTTGTAGGAGTTGGATATGAACTTGGAAAAAGTAAAGATAAACATATAAAGTCTCAAGGATTTTATAACACAGGTATAGGACTAAAATATAAATTAAGCGAAAGATTAAATCTTATCACCAAAGCAACAGCAATTAAAAAATTTGACAATAGTGATCTTGATATAGTAGGTGCATTGGGTATAGGAGTAATGTTGGGAACAAACAAAAAAGAAAACATACAACAAAAAAAGACAATAGTAACACCTAAACCAACTATCACTCCTTCAACTCCACCTATAATAACACCGACCACAGCTACCCCAACAATAAATAATAGTAATCTTGAAACATCAATAAAAAAAGGGTTAATTAAAACAAAATCTACAATGGATATACAACCTATTACAGAAATAGCACCAGATAAAAAAATACAACTTATTACAAAAATAGCACCAGATAAGAAGATACAACCTATTATTAATAATCCACAATACTATATACAGATTGTTGCGCTTTTCACAAACAATATTTACGAAGACAACTCTCACTATTTTGATAAGTTAGAGGCAAATGGATTAGATTATCAAATCAAACAGACAACAATCAAAGGAGATCCAGTTCAGCTACTCTTGGTTGGTCCCTACCATAGCAATGAAGAGGCAAGAGAGGATTTGGATAAAGCAAAAGAAGTTGAAAAAGGTGCCTTTATCAAAAAAGTAGATCCTTAAAACCTGAGCTCGATACAGTTTCATATCCACAACTTTATAAGGTTTTTCATAGATAAGGCAAATTTTTGTAGAACTCAGGTTTAAAGTAAATTTGATTATACTTTTGTAAAACTCTTAAAGAGGCTATTTTTATGAAAAACTGTATAAACAAATGTTGCGTTACTATATTTCTTATTTTATCATTGATAACTGGTTTTGTTCTATTAGCAAATCTAAAACCAGAGTACCTAAAACAAAACATATCAACAAACTTTTCAAATTTTGTTGATATTCTAAATTTTACTGATAAACCAGAAGTGCGAGAGACTTATATAAAAAAGGAACAACGATATATCGAACCTAGTGCGTTTGAGTGATAATTTGGGTACAATACCTGCTTATCAACTCTAAAAGGTCGTTTTTGTTATGAAATTGGTAT
>CAYUSV010000030.1:17578-19856 GCA_964447385.1 uncultured Campylobacterales bacterium
GGTACAATACCTGCTTATCAACTCTAAAAGGTCGTTTTTGTTATGAAATTGGTATGGATATCTCTCTTTATTGCTATCTCACTAGTTGCCGATAGTATTGACAATATAGAGAAAATCAATAAATTTCTTACAAATAAGTTTTTAAAAACCTATCCAAATATGCATATAAATAATTTAACCATCACAAGGTATTCAAAATCACCCAAAGAGTTTGAAAAGTATAAACTCAAAGATATATATATATCAAAAGGTAATCTTCAAAGAGAAAAAGGGAGCCTTTCGGCAATATTTACTTTAGATACAAAAAAGAGAAAACTTTTTTACCACTATAAATTAGATGCAACAGTCGATGTACTTATAACAAACCAACATATTCAAAAAGGTAGAACGATTACTGATGAACTTGTAGATTTTGTACCTATTAAATTTACTAATTTTTACCAAAAACCTATCACGGCTTATTATTTAAATAGATATAGAGCTAAAACTTCACTCATACTTGGTAAAATTCTCACAACAAGACATGTTGGCAAAGTTACCGTGATCAAACGAGGAGATATACTCACAGCTACACTTAGAGATGGTGGTGTAATTGTCTCTTTTTCAGCTGAAGCTATGAAAGATGCACATATAGGAGATATCATCAAAATAAAAAGAAATCACAAAAGTTTTTTCAAAGCAAAAATAGTCTCAAGCACACATGCCAAGGTTATAGAGTGAAATTGATCGTAGCTATTACAGGAGCCAGTGGAACTGGTCTTGGACGACGATTTATACAAAAACTTCCAAAAGAAATTGAAATCTATGTTGTTATAACACAAAGTGCAAATGTAGTTTTTGAAAAAGAGGAGAATATCACTATATTTGAAGATTCAAATATAGCTGCATCTATAGCATCCGGTTCTTTTAAATGTGATGCTATGATTATTGTTCCGAGTAGTATGAACACTCTTGCAAAAATTGCTTGCGGTATTAGTGACAATCTCACAACAAGGGCAGCAAGTGTTATGATAAAGGAGCAGAGAAAACTTATAATTGCTCCAAGAGAGATGCCATTTTCACCAATTGCTTTGGAAAATATGCTAAAATTATCACGACTAAATGTCTTGATTGCACCACCTGTCATAGGATATTACTCAAATCCTTCGAGCATTGAAGAGATGGAAGATTTTTTGATTGGAAAATGGTTTGATCTACTTGACATTGAACACAATTTATTTAAACGATGGGAATAAAAGATTATGAAAAAGATTGCTTTGTATCCTGGTACATTTGACCCAATTACAAACGGTCATCTGGATATTATCAATAGAGCCAATGCCATTTTTGACGGTGTAATTATAGCTATCGCTGATTCACATGAAAAAAAACCGATGTTTGATCTGCAAAAAAGAGCTGATCTGGTAAAAAAAGCAACTAAAGGACTTAAAGCTATTGAAGTCATCACTTTTGATACACTTTTAGTTGACTTGGCAAAAAAACATAACACAAATATTATCATTAGAGGATTAAGGGCTGTTAGTGATTTTGAGTATGAACTGCAAATGAGTTATGCAAATGCATCTCTTTGTAGTGAAATCGAGACTGTCTTTTTGATGCCAAGTCTTCAAAATGCTTTTATAAGCTCCTCTGTTGTTAGAGCCATTTTAAAATATAACGGCGATATTTCGCATCTCGTTTCAAAAGAGATACTGCCATATTTAGATAAGAGTTCTTGATGTATTTAATACTTGAAGGTGTAGATACAGCTGGAAAAAGTACACAGTTAGAGCTTTTGAAAACTACTTTTACCGATGCTTGTTTTACAAAAGAGCCAGGTGGCACAAAGCTAGGTATCAAAATAAGAGAGATGATTTTGCAAGAGGGTGTACGAAATCACAAAAGTGAACTATTTTTATTTTTAGCAGATCGTGCTGAACACTATCAAAATGTTGTCAAAAATCACAATACCGTTATCAGTGATAGAGGGTTTATCTCAGGTATCGCTTATGCTCTAGCAAATCACAAAGATTATGATTTAGAGTTTTTACTGAAATTAAATATGTTTGCTTTAGATGACAACATGCCAAATTTTGTAGTTTTACTTGAGACAAATGAGTCTCTTATCAAAAGTAGACTTCATAAAAAGAGTCAAGATATGATAGAAAAAAGAGGTATTTCATATCTTTTAAAAGTACAAGAGCTTATGAAAAGAATCCTTATCAAATTAGAAATAAATCATATAATCATAGATGCATCAAAAGATGTTGATGAAATTCATCAAAAAATTATAAGATTT
>CAYUSV010000031.1:0-19334 GCA_964447385.1 uncultured Campylobacterales bacterium
TAAAGTATTAGAGCCTGTATGTATAAAAGAGCAGATTGAGAAAGATTTAAAAGAGTATTTTTGTGAAAAATTAGATTTAACAAATTGAATTAACTAATTTTTATTGGTTATTTATAAAATAATTATTTATGCCGTTTGCTATTCCTACTGTTAAATTCTTCTGATAAAAAGGGTTAAAAAGTCTATCGGCTTCTTTTGGGTTTGTGATGTATCCTAACTCTACTAAGACAGCTGGCATTTGTGCACCTACCAAAACATAAAATGGCGCTTCTCTAACTCCTCCATCTTTAACATCATTATATTTTTTTCTAACTTTTGTTAACATACCTTTTTGAATATCTATGGCAAGTTTATTTGATTGTATTATTTTTGCGGTGTTTAAAAGAGTTAAAAGTGTGTTTTTAGATATATCATTCATGCTTGTAACAGCTACTTTATTCTCTTTTGCTGCTATTCTTTTTGCTTTTTCAGTCTTTGCAGGTGAGAGAAAAAAAGTTTCTATTCCCTTGAGTGTTAGTTTTTGAGTTTTTGGTGATGCATTTGCGTGAATAGAGATAAAAAGATCAGCCTTTTTCTTGTTGGCAAATTTTGTGCGTTCTGAGAGTGTGAGATATATGTCTTTTTCTCTTGTTAAATATACTTTATAACCTTTTTTTGAGAGTTTTTTTTGGAGCATTTTTGCAATTTTTAAAACAGTATCTTTCTCTTTATATTTTTTATATCCTACTGCACCCCCATCTTTGCCTCCATGTCCTGGATCGATTACAATTGTTTTAGATGTTGCGTAGAGCGTATTTGTAGAATATTTTGTTGTTTTTTGTATTGGTTGGTCTTTAATTATGCTTTTAATTGGAGCTTTAGTTATTGTATTTGGATTTTTTTGAACTTGAATAAAGAGTGTTCCTTCTCTTATGTATGCATTTGAGTAAATTTTTTGTCTATCTTTGAGTACGATACGCACCTTTCCCAATCTATTTTGTGCGATTTTAATATCTTTGACATTTTTAAGTGATAGTTTTGGTATCTTAAAATTTATATTGGCTTTTAAATCATAAATATCCCTATATGTGCCATCACGATTAATTTCAAAAAAGATCATTCTTGATTTTGTTAAAGCAGAGTGAAATTTTATAATGATAGTTTCATCTTTTTTTGAGATCGATTTTACTAAAAGTGTTTTGTCTAACTTCTCTTTTGGGATATTTTCAACTCTATTTTCGGGTTTTTTGATACGCACATGATCTACTCTTGGACTCTTTTTTGTTAGATTGTTTAGTTCATTTTCATAGGTTTTTGAGTCAATTCCTAGTAATTTTTGACATTTGATAATTCCTTTGAGTGATTTGACTATGCCTGCTTTATCTGATGAAACTACTGAGCTAATATAAAAATTTTCAAGCTCATGTAGAATTTTTGCAGTTTCACTCTTTGAGGCATAAGGAATTTTTTTATATATTTTATCGATCTCTTTAATTGTACTTGAGCCAAAAAGTAGTGTGATACTAAAAACTAGTACCAGCAAAGATCTAATTATTATGATCCTCTCCATAAGTTAACTTACCTATAAGCTCTTTTACTGTGATTAGTTTTTTTAATCTATATCCATTGCTTCCGGTAAAAAACAGTCCAGTATCTTTATCTCCCATATATGCAGCTGAGAGTCTATCTGCTATACAGTATCCAACAGCCTTAGCCTCTATGCCACTTTTGCAAGGTGCAACACAGTTACTTATACACGCAACTTTAGGAGCTGTATGGTTTTGTATAATAGTTTGTAAATTTGTCTTGACTCCTCGAGCTGGAAGACCAACCGGAGATTTAAAAAGTTTAATATCCTCTTTTTTTGAGTTTAAAACTACATCTTTAAAATTATCACTAGCATCACACTCAAAAGTCCCTATAAATCTTGTTGCCATCTGAACGCCTGAACAACCCATCTCTAAAAACTTATCAATATCATCTTTATCCCAGATACCTCCGGCTGCGATGATTGGTATATCCCCCCATTTTTTTGCCTCTTCGATTATTGGTGGTATAATATTTTCAAGTTGATATTCACTCTCATGACACTGTTCATAAGTAAATCCTTGATGTCCTCCGCTTAATGGACCTTCAACGATAATTGCATCAGGAAGTTTATCGTATCTTTTCCATTTTTTACAGATAAGCTTTAATGCTCTAGCGCTTGATACGATAGGGATTAGTGCAACATGTGGATAATCTTTTGTAAATTCTGGCATATTTGTAGGAAGTCCTGCACCTGTTATAATTATATCAGCTCCTGCTTCACAGGCATCGATTACAATATCTCCATATCCATTTGATGCATAAAGTACATTACAAGCTAGAGGAGCATCACCACATATCTCTCTGGCTTTTTCAAAGATTTTTTTCAAAGCATCTTGTGAGTAAAAGTTTTTCTCAGAGTATGGTTTGTTATTTACATTTTTATGTGAGTATCTTTTATTGTCATAATAACCAGTTCCAACCGAGCTAACAACACCCAAAGCTCCCTCTTTTGAAACATTACCGGCAAGTGAGTCCCAGCTAATTCCAACACCCATACCACCTTGAATGATTGGTTTTTCTATAACATGTTTGCCAATTTTTAATACTTCTCTTTTCATTATAAAACCTTTATTTGAGCAAATTTTCTTTTTCCAACTTGCAGTATGAAACTACCTTTTTGTATTTGAAGTTGCTCATCTTCAACCTTTTGTTGATCGATTTTAACAGCACCTTGCTTAATATCCCTTCTTGCAGAGGAGGTAGAGGGCTCTAGTTTGGTTTCAACTAGAGCTTTTGCTATCCATATAGGACCTTTTAGTTCAAAATGCTCTATATCTGTTGGAAGTAGATTTTGTTTATGAATCTTGTTAAACTCATCTTTTGCATTTATGGCTTTTTCTTTGTTGTGGTATCTTTCTACAATCTCACATGCTAACTCTTCTTTGACAGCTTTTGGGTGTAAAGTAGATGTGGTAACTTGCTCTTTTAGTTTTGAAATCTCATCTAAGGTTTTGGTACTTAAAAGTTCATAGTACCGCCACATAAGTTCATCGCTAGCGCTTAAAATTTTTGCAAACATTGTATTTGCATCTTCATTGACTGCGATGTAATTGTTTAGTGATTTACTCATTTTGTTAACTCCATCAAGCCCTTCAAGAAGTGGCATCATAACTATAGCTTGCTCTTTTTCTGTATTGTAACTTCTTTGTAGAGTTCTTCCCATCAATAGATTAAATTTTTGGTCAGTTCCTCCAAGCTCAATATCTGATTTTAAAACTACTGAATCATAACCTTGTAGTAGTGGATATAAAAATTCACTGATTGAGATTGGGGCTTGTGATTTGTATCTTTTTTCAAAATCTTCTCTCTCTAACATTCTTGCAACATTAAAAGTTGTTGTTAGCTCCACAAGTCCTAAGCTTCCTAATTTATCAATCCATTGAGAATTAAAAAGTATTTGGGTTTTTTTTGGATCTAAGATTTTAAATATCTGTTCTTTATAGGTTTTGGCATTTTCTAAAACAGTTTCTTTGTTTAGCTTTTTTCGTGTTTGGCTTTTTCCGGTTGGATCACCTATCATGCCTGTAAAGTCACCGATGATAAATTGCACAGTTGCACCATATTTTTGAAAAAGAGCAAGTTTTTGGATAAGTACAGTATGTCCAAGATGTAGGTCAGGAGCTGTTGGATCAAATCCTGCTTTTACAAAGTATGTTTTTCCCTCTTTTAGATATGTGTTTAAAAGTTTTTCTATCCTTTGGTTGTCAATTATCTCTGCAGTTCCTCTACTTATCTCTTTTAGTGCATCTTTTATCTCAAACAATTAGTTTCCTTATATCTTTTTGTAAGCATCGTCTAACGGTACAAACTCAATTATTTTGTATTTTTGGTTTAAATCTTTGAGTAGTTTTACTCTACTTTTTTTAGGTATTTCAACGACTAGGTCAAAATAATCTGTATGAGAATTTTCATGTCGCTCTACCTCAATGCTCAATAAATTTGTGTCTATTCTAGCCAAATATAGTAAAAAAGAGGCTAAGGAACCTTTTTTGTTTTCAATGCTAACAAGTAGTCTATATCTATCTGGTTTCTCTTTTGACCAACGAACAAATACCATAGGATTTTTTTCATCCATAAGTTTTGAAGCGACTGAACAAAACTTGTGATGAACTATCGCTTCATTGCCTTTTTTAAATGCAACTATCTCATCTCCTCGTTTGGGGTGACAACAGTAATTAAATGTGACTTTTGAGTAGTTAAAAGGGGCATATAAAACTATATGATCAAATATCTGTTTTTTAAGTATATATTTTTTAAATGGAGGCATTATAGGTAAAAATTTACTTTTTTTAATAATATCTTTTTTAAGTGTATGCATATTCTCTTGCAGATGTGCATCATTTATCGCTGATTTATAAAGATTTTTATAACCATTTTTTGATTTAATGATAGATACTAGATTTTTGTATTTGATATTAAATATACCTAAAAGTATATTTATTGCAGTTTTTGTATTTAACTCTTTTAATTTATTGTTGCAGTTAATTCTCATAGAGTTTTTGGCTTTTGCCGTTTTTAGGGAGCTAATCCAACTACATCTTAAAACTGGATGGTCTTCTAAAACTACTCTTATGATATCACCATTGTTAAGTTCACTAAGCAGTGGGGTTCTTACTTTGTTTACATATGCAGTTTTTGTGTGATTGCCAATTTCAGTGTGAACAGCATAAGCAAAATCAAGCACAGTTGCACCACGAGGAAGATGAAAAACATCACCTTTTGGAGAGTATACAGAGATATCTTCACTATATAAGTCATCTTTGGCCAACTCATACATGTGTTCGATATTTTCACCCTCATCACTTTGAGTTTTAAGTTCATTTAACCACTCTAGTTTTGGGTTTAGACCTACATGACCTTTATATTTCCAGTGTGAAGCTACACCATATTGTGCTGTTTTATGCATATCTTCTGTTCGTATTTGTGCTTCCAATATAGTGGTATCATCAAATACAGTTGTATGGATAGTTTGATAGCCGTTATCTTTGGCAACTGCTATATAGTCTTTAAACCTTGAGAGTAGCGGTCTAAAATTTTGATGTAAGATGCCAAGAACCCTA
Source organism: uncultured Campylobacterales bacterium (assembly GCA_964447385.1). GTDB lineage: Bacteria > Campylobacterota > Campylobacteria > Campylobacterales > QNZT01 > SZUA-1433. Next base: position 5,130 of record CAYUSV010000031.1, read on the forward strand.
TAACAATCAATTGGATTTTTAACCAATATCCTAACTGCCATAAGATCGAGTACTTCTTCTATTGAGACCCCTTTTCTCTGCATTTTTGTATAGATAGAGTAATGATGTTTAATTCTTTTTTGAATTTGAAAATCTCCATCAATAAAACCATTTTTAAGCATTAGTGTTTTTACCTTTGAGATAAAACTATTTAGTTCAAGTTGATATCTCTGTTGATATTGTGATATATGCTCATCTATTTTTTTATATTCAGAATTAAGTAGATAAAAAAAGCTAAGATCTTCAAGTGAGTTTTTAATAGTTGCTATACCAAGTCTATGTGCAATTGGCACATAAACAACTTGTGTTTCCTCTGAGATTCTTTTTTGTTTGGCAGGAGTTAAAGCGTCAAGAGTTAGCATGTTATGAAGTCTATCACATAACTTTATAACCAACACCCTTACATCACTTATCGAAGCTAAAAGCATATTTCTAAATGAGAGTGCAGAGGCTATTAGTTTTTCATTTGAATTTGATGGAGAGAGTTTTTCACCTCTTATCTCAATTATTTTGGTAAGACCCTGCACAAGTGATGCGATCTCTTCACCAAATTTTAAATTTATTTCATTTAATTCACACGGTGTATCTTCGACTACATCATGAAGGAGTGCTGCTATAATCATCTGTTCATCACCACCAAAAGCACAAACTGTAGCTGCTACGCAGATAGGGTGTATGATGTACGGAGCACCACATTTTCTAAATTGGTATTGATGATATCTGCTTGCGAACAAAAGAGCGTCGTTTAATTCCTGAGTCTCTTTTGCTAAACTAAAGAGCAGATCCTTCGCATCTTCAAAAGTATTGATCTTTTGTATCTTCTCCAATAATTTATACATTTAAATATCGTTTATTAAGTTTATGCGTCTACTATTTTGTCAAGTTGTATAGCTCCTTGTGCGATCTCCATTAAAGCAATATCTGTAAGTTTTACTTTGTTTTTGTCTACTTTGATTAATGGTTCAGCACCTTCGGCTAGTTCATTTGATCTTTTTGATACCATTAATGATAAAATATAGCTATCATCATCAGCATATTTTAAAGCGTCTGATATGACTTTTTCTAATCTCATTGAATTCCTTTTTATGTATTTATATTGTTTTTAACTATAGAGCAGTTATCTAAATCGCCATTGACAATTTTTAGTAAATTACCAGCTTTGAACATGTCGCATACTACTATTGGCAGTGCATTATCTTTTGCAAGTGCTATAGATGTATCATCCATAACTTTGATATGATCTTGAAGTGCTTGATCGTATGTTATCTCTGTTAGTTTTACTGCATCATCGTATTTGTTTGGATCTTTATCATATACGCCATCTACTTTTGTAGCTTTGATAATCATAGAAGCATCTATCTCAACTGCTCTAAGTGTTGCTGCTGTATCAGTTGTAAAAAATGGATTTCCAGTTCCTGCCGCAAAGATAACGACTCTTCCCTTTTCAAGGTGTCTTTTAGCTCGGCGCACGATAAATGTTTCAGCAATTTGTTCCATTTTGATAGCACTTTGAACTCTCGCATAAAGACCGTTGTGCTCTAATGCCTCTTGCATGGCTACTGCATTTATCACAGTAGCAAGCATTCCCATATAATCGCCACTTGTTCTTTTTATGATTCCATCTTGTGCTGCTGTCACACCTCGTATGATGTTTCCACCACCTATTACGATGCCAACTTCTACATTGTTTCTTATAAGATTTTCTATCTCATCTGCGATATATTTTAGGATTTGTGTATCGATTCCAAACCCGTCTTTTCCAGCTAGTGCTTCACCGGAAAACTTTACCAAAACTCTTTTTCTCAATTATCAGCCTTAATTTTTGCCCTATTTTACTGAAAAATGTTAAGAGGGAGATTAAACCAAAATTATTTTATCAATCGCATAGGATTTATATGTTTGTCATTTTGTGTTACTTCAAAGGTTAGCTCTCTATTTATGCGACCTAACACATACCCTTTTGGTATTTTTTTGCCTACCTTTATTGTAGGTGCTATTTGTGATAGGTGTGCAAAAATTGTATGTATATTGTTTTTGTTTTTGACAATGACTACATACTCTAACATTGAAGTTTTATCAGCATATATGACTTTACCATCAAGCACATTTTTAATACGCGCATTTTTGGAGTTAGATCGTAAAATTACTGCTTCATTAAAAATTTTCATTTTGTAGATAGGATCTATATAGGTACCGAAATTTTGCGCAACTGTATATCTTTCTAATGGTGCTATTGTTTTTGGACCACGGTATTTGGCTAAGGCAGAAGCCTGATAAGATGAGCCAATTTGTCTGACACTTGTATCTGATGATGTCGATCTTATTATTGTTTTGTTCCTTTGTATTTTGGTTATATTTAACTTTTTAAGAGTGGAGCTTAACGCCTCTTTTTCTCTTTTGATCCGGTTTAATTTGTGAAAATAAGCACTTTTTTGAGAATCAAGATTTTTTAAAGTTTTTGTTTTAAGGTTTTTTAGTTTGTCGTATTTGTTTATCTGCGACTTTAAATCATTTAGTTTAAATTTTATTTTATCAAGTTCGCTTTTTACAATTGTTATATTTTTGCGAAGTTTAATGTACCGTTTTTTTGTTTTTGAAAATTTATTTTTTAGGATTGTGCTATAAGTATTAAACATCTCTTTTAATATGATATTGTCTATACTATTTTCATAAAGAGAATGATTTGTTTCATTGTTGTTAGTGTTATTTGTAATCATCTCTAGTGAGATACCTTTTGAGAGTATATCTGTCATCTTTTTATTGACTGTTTTCTCTCTTTCTCCTAGAGTTTCATAAAGTTTTTTGATTTTTCTGAGTTCACCTTTTTTTATATTTGATTTTTTGTTTTGTTGTTTTATTTTCCGTTTGGTACCTAAAATATCTTTGTTTATTTTAGTTAATCTTTGCTCTTCTTTAGAGATATCTATAGCGATTTGATTTAACTTTTTTGATATGCCCTTCTCTTTAATCTTCTGCTTTTTAATATCAGTTTTTGTTGAATTTATTTTATTTTCGAGATTGGCATTTAGACTGTGCATAAAGGCGACTAAGAGTAAAAAAATAGAAACAGTGGTTTTAGTCATTTGTTCTTTTGCTTTAGTATGATAGTTGTTACTGATACAATGGATATAAGTAGAGATATTGCCATTAGCTTAAAAAGATCACTAAAAAAATTAAAATTATTTAAATTTATACCTAAATCACTTTTAATTGAGTTGAAATTTGCAAAATTTGGTAATAGTAAAAAGACAATTGCAACCAATGTAGTAGCGATGAGGGCATCAACGATGACAGATTTGTACAAAGATGCACTTTTCATCCAAAATGGTGCGCCAAAAAGCCCCATGATGTACATCCTTCCACGGTGTTCTAAAGTCCAGATTTCCATCTGTTTTATAATAAGCATAAATGATATTATGAAGATAAAAATGGTAAAAAATAGTGAAGCCATTTTGCTCATTTTTAGAAATTGATGAAACTTGTTAAATGTTTTTTTGAAAGTCTCTACTTTGCTAACAGTTTTTATCTTTTTAAGTTTGTTCGCAATCTCTTTTAGTGCTTCACTATCTGGTAAAGAGGTTAATTTAATAGTATAAAATTTTGGTAGATTTGCTTTTAAGTAGACAAGATCTGCTTTTGATATATCATCTTTTAGTTTTGCTATATATTTATCTTTTTTGATCTCTATGATTGACTTAACAGATGGGATAGATTGTCGTACTATCTTTTTATCAAGTGGCTGTGTAGATACAGCAACAATTGTATATTCTCCTGCTAATTGTGTCTCATATTCTTTGATCCCTCTATCTAACATGCTAGCAAATTGTATACTAAATAACAAGATAAAAAGGGGGATGATAAATGATAAATGGTTTTTAAGTGACTTCATAAATTGTCCCTTCGTCTAAAAAATACTGTTTATAATCGATTCCCAAAGTTTGTGGAATTCTATGTGTTGCTACGATAATTGTACTTCCTATATGTTGTCTTACACTTTTTAAAAGATTCCAAATCACTTCACTAGAGTAATCATCAAGATTTCCCGTAGGTTCATCAGCAATGATTAGTGTAGGATTGTGTGCCAATGCTCTTGCCATCGCAACTCTTTGTTGTTCTCCACCACTAAGTTCTAGTGGCATTTTTTCGACTTTATGGGAGAGTTTGACATGTTTTAAAAGTTTATGTGCTTGCATTTTGCAGACTTGTTTTGAGTATCCTGCAATCATTAGAGGCAACATAACATTTTTTTCAACATTCCATTCATTTATAAGTTTGTAATCTTGAAAAATAACGCCTGTATGTTTTCTAAGAAGACTTAGTTTAGTCTTAGAGACATTTTTGAGATTAAATCCACATACGCTTAATTCTCCACCTTCTACACCAAGTTCTCCATAAAGAGACTTTAAAAATGTAGATTTTCCACTACCGCTTTTTCCTGTTAAAAAGACAAAATCTTTATTTTTAACTGTTAGATTTGTATTTTTAATGATAGGTTCATTTTTTTTATAGGAGAGTACTATGTTTTGGGCTTGTATAATATTAGACATATAAAAACTCTTTTATTTTTTGGTGTGACTTATAATTTTGTTCTATCGGTAACGATATATTTGGAAAATATTTTACCATATTGTCTATAAATAAAAGATACTTATGCTCACACTTTGCATAAGCACCCAATGAGAGTTTAATCAAACCACAGTTATCATCGACTTGGTAGATGTTTTCAAAGTGCACAAAATAGTCTTCCCCTCTTATGATATGGTTAGTAAATCTTTTTTTTATATCACTAAAATTGACCTTTTTATCAAAAATGAGTTTTGGTGTTAATTTTTTTGTTTTTGAAATTTCTCTGTTTGTAAGAGATATATCATAGATATTTTTTTGTTTTTTTTTCCATCTATCTTCATATTTGCTACTAACAGCTAAGTCATGGTTTTTTTTGATTGTTATATCAAATTTTTTTAACTCTTGTATAGTTTTAAAAGCATAATCAAAATAGTTTTGGCTATCTGTTCTAAGCTCTAGTGTACCATCAGTTTTTAAAACTCTTAAAGCTTCACTTATAAAAGAAGTAGAAATCACTCTTCGATGTGGTTTTTTATCCCATGGTATTGGAAAATGTACAAAAATTTTACCTACACTATTTGAGTTTATAAGTTGCATAAAAACTCTAGCGTCAAAATTTGAAATTATAATATTTTGAATATCTTGAATTTTACACTGCTTTATCACCTGCTCAATAGAAGGTCTGTGAATCTCAAGACCAATAAATTGAATTTTTGGATAGAGTTTTGCAAGATGTACAAGATGTCTGCCACTTCCAAATCCAATCTCAATCCAAATCTCTTTATCATAGTTAAAATCATCCGTAAAATAGTGCGCATCTTTTAAAATACCTAAATCATCTTTTAGATGGATGTTTTCATTTTTTGTGTTTGTGTTAGAAAAAGTAAGTTTTAACTCATGTAATACAGCAAAACCATCAAGCGCATTTTGTATGATTGATATAGGCGAGGGGCGTGTGAGTTTATCCCCTTTTATAAGAAAATTAGACTCTCTTTGGATTATTTGCAAAGAGAAGCTTTTATCTTTAAAAGTTGTAAAAAGCACTCCCTCACCTCTATCATCTTTCGCAATAAATTTATAAGTATATTCCCCAAATGTAGCAGGGAATTTTATCAGTTCTAGCTTTTTTGTCTGTATATTTGGCAATTTTTTACCTACTTGTCATTTATCGATAGTACAACCTCTTTTGAGGGCATAGACTCTATACCAAATTTGTCAACTGATATTATATAATAAGTATATTGTGTATTTGGAACAATTTTTGTATCAGTAAATTTTGTACTTCTAAAATCGGTAATTTTTATCTTTTTTGCTCTCCACCCATCCCAATACTTTTTTACAACTGTATATCTTCGTGCTTTGCCATCTGGGTCACTCCACTTTAAAAATATTGCATTGTTTTTTACTGTTGCTGAGTTTATAATTGGACCTCGGCTTGCACCTATGGTTTTGCCCATTGTTGCTACTAGATTTTGAGGAGACTCTAGCCCATCGTGATCTACAGCGGCAACTTTATAGTATCTTGTAATGCCATCGGAGTCAAATTTGTCTGTATACTTTGGCTCTTTTGTGGAGGCTAAAAATGTGAAAAGTGTATTTTTAAGAGTACTTGAATAGATATTATAGTGTGAAATCTTTTCAGGAGCATTAGTTGGTTTCCAGATTATATCGATTAGTCTTGGGCGATTGTCTGTCGCTTTAATCCATGTTATCATGTTTGGTAATTTTTTTGCATACCCTGATACAGTTTTTGAAGGAGCTGAGACAATACCGTTATATGATTTTGCACGAAGTTTGTAGTGATAAATTTGTGCTGGTTGTATATCTTTATCTATATATTCAACAGTAAGTCTGCCTTTTAAATTGGCTATTGTACTAAAATCCCTCTCTCCTTGTCTTTTTTTCTCAATTATATAGGATCTTGTAAGTTCATTTGGATGGATCCTCCAAATTAGTTTAATTCTTTTTGGAAGGGCTTTTGAAGCTTCTATTATGATGGGAGCAACTAATCTATCTTTTGTGATTGCTGTCTCTGTTGTGCTAGTCATTGAGACTCGTCCATCTTTGGTATAGACCGATATTTTATAGGTGTATTTTATATTTGGATTTAAATTATTATCCGTAAAGTGTGATTCGTATCTATCTGAAAGTGTTGCAATAAGTTTGTACCTATTTCGGCTATCACCTCTAAAGATTCTGTATCCTGCAATTTGTTTATCTATGATTGGTTGCCACTCAAGTGCTACTTGTGACATGTCTGTTACAGCTTTTAGCCCTTGAACTCTTGGTAATTTTTTATCAAGTCTTTTTTCAGCAAATCTAGGGATTTTTATATCTCCTATACTATACTCTTTGCCACTACAGCCATTAAAAATGAGTACTAAAATTGCTAATGATAGTGTTAGGATCTGTTTTTTCATCTATTGTCTCCATATCAAACTGTTTTTGTAGGATATCTTTAAAATCCTCAAAGATTGGTGCTTTTTTAACAATTAATTTTTTGCTTTTAGGATGAATAAAGTATATTAGGTAAGCATGTAACATTACTCTACCATTTTTATCTTTTTTACTTTTAAAGCCGTATGTGAAATCATTTAAGATATGTCTTGATAGTGATTTAAGATGTACTCTGATTTGGTGAGTTCTACCTGTAAAAAGTTTAGTAGCGATTAGCTCATAAGAGTTATTTTTAGAGGTGGATAATTTAAAAAAAGCACTTTTTGCTTCCCTCCCAGCTGTTGATATAGCCATTTTAGTACGATTTTTTTGATCTCTTTGGATGGCTTTTTCGACCATGACATGATCTTTGAGCGGTAGGTCAATGAGTGCAAGATAGTATCTGCCCATGCTTTTGTCTTCTAATTGTTTTGAGAGGTGGTTATGTGCTTGGTTGTTTTTTGCTATGACTAAAGCACCGCTAGTCTCTTTATCAATTCTGTGAACTATACCGTGTCTCTCTTCTCCACTAAGAGTAGAGAGCGAGATACCTTTGTGTTTTAGCCAATCAACAAGAGTTAACTCTTTTACACTAGGTGCTGGATGTACGACTAGATGCGGTGGTTTGTTAATTATGAGAAGATCATCATCTTCATAAATGATCTCTATATCAAAGTCAACTTTTTTAGGAGTCTCTCTTTTTGGCTTTCTTAGCTCAAATTCTATCGTTTGGTTCTCTTTTAGTTTAAATCCTGTTTTGAAAACTCTTTTGCCATCAATAGTGACACCATAACTTTTAATAAATTGTTCAATCTGATTTCTTGGAGTTTGGAGAGTCTCTTGCAGGCATCTGTCCAAACGCATAGGTTTTTGTGCTATAATTTTCAATATCTTATTCCTAAAAAGGTAGTTTTGTGCTTCGGATTGATAGACGCATTTTTATGCATTTTGATTATATTTTACCATTTTTGTTAATTCCAATTATTGTGATGTCTTACTTTTTAGTCCAAGAGCTACACCCTTCACTCGCTGACAAGCAACTGATCTATTTTAGCGCATCTTTGGTTATATTTGTATTTTTCTTTTTGGTGCCTGTCCGAAAACTTCTATGGATAATTCCCTTGTTTTATTGGTTTAATGTTTTGCTTTTAGTTAGTGTAAAAATTTTTGGCGTGACAAAATTTGGAGCAAAGAGATGGCTTGAGATCCCTTTTTTGAATTTTACGATTCAGCCTTCTGAAATGATGAAGATCTCTTTTGTGTTGATGCTTGCATATTTGGTTAAAAACTCTCCTCCTGATTTTGAAAAAGGGTATGGATTTTTTAATTTTTTGAAATTTAGTTTTTATATTGTTGTCCCTTTTTTATTGATTGCGACGCAACCAGATCTTGGGAGTGCATTGATACTGCTCATCATGGGGTATGGCATTTTATTTATCGTGGGGGTAAATTATAAAATTTGGCTTAGTATTTTACTCTCTATTGCTGTGAGTGCGCCTCTTATATATAACTCATTGCATGATTATCAAAAAAAGAGAATTAGCGATTTTATCTCTGAAAAACCAAGCTATCATGTTAGACAATCTATCATCGCTATAGGCTCTGGCGGACTTGGCGGACAAGTGGAGAGTGAAGCGACCCAAACACATCTGAAATTTTTACCTATTGCTATGAGTGATTTTATTTTTGCGTTTTATGTGGAGCGGTTTGGCTTTTGGGGTGGGGTGGCGTTGATCTTGATTTATGCGCTGATTATACTTCATCTTTTGATGATTTTACTTTACTTAAAAGGTGATTATTTCACCCAAGTTGTAGCTTCTGCTTTGGCACTTCTGTTTTTTTTGTATAGTGGGGTTAATATTGCTATGACTATAGGGTATGCACCAGTTGTGGGATTGCCGCTGCCTCTTTTTAGTTATGGTGGGAGTAGTTTTTTGACTTTTGTTATGCTCATAGGTATACTTGAAAATTTACTAAGCTTTAGACACGATACGCTTTATGACTCTATAAAATATGGTGATGGCTAAACAAATTTTAAGAAACTATTAGATATAGTTTCGTCCTCCAATTTGAGGGTCTATAGCTCAGTTGGTTAGAGCACTCGGCTCATAACCGAGTGGTCCCAGGTTCGAATCCTGGTGGACCCACCACTTACACTCCTATAAATAAGCACCTTTTTTTGTTTAAGTTTCAAAGTGTACAGTTTTTTAACTAGCTTTCAAACTTTGTATCATCACACTCTATAACATATGTTCAAATCTCTTAATTTATGAGCTAAACAAAGTTGTTTACCTTTAGCTATTAAATTATTGTACGATGAATAGTTATCATTAACAACAATTTTGGTTTTGATATGTCATCTGAGCCAGATTGGATACTATTTTGTATCGGGCTATTTTTTACCTATGCTTCTATCAAAGTCTTGTATTTTGATGAGTAAGGCTTATGAGAGATGAGTTTATGAATTTTATAGGTAGCGAATTTTAGTTTTATTTGTGTAGAAAGCTATGACATGGGTACTACAAGCCCACAAAACTCTAAAGGAAAATAATTTTCTTTTAAGAAATATTATAATACAATACTTTTAGCGATAGATAATAGTTATCGTCTTAAACCTAGAGGAGGAAATTATGGCAGTTCGAGGAAATTCGATTATTAAAGGCATAGAGATAGATGAAGTTATTAGACTTTTAAATAGAGCTTATGCGGATGAATGGTTGGCATATTATCAATACTTTATTGAAGCAAAAATTATCAAGGGTATTATGAAAGATGCTGCTATTGCAGAGCTTAATCAGCATGCAACAGATGAACTTAGACATGCAAACATGATAGCAGGTCGTATATTGCAACTCGGAGGTACACCACTTTTAAATCCGAAAGATTGGTTTACTCATACCAATTGTGGTTATGAAGAGCCAAAAGAGTTTGATGTTGTAGCAATTTTAAATGATTCTATTAAAGGTGAGCAGTGTGCGATTAGTACTTATTCTAAAATTGCTGAGACAGTAAGAGATAAAGATATTGTTACTTATGATATCGTAAGTGAAATATTGGCAGATGAGGTTGAGCATGAGGAAGATCTTCAGGCACTTTATGATGATATAACAGAATTTATAGATAGCATAAAAGGAAAAATGTAATGAGACAATATGAGACATATAGATGCAATAAATGTGCAAATGAGGTGGAAGTACAAAATGTAGGTGGTGGTACACTTGTATGTTGTGGGCAAGATATGGAGATGATTACTGAAAATTTAACAGCAGTCAATCTTATGAAAGCATTTGCTGGTGAATCACAAGCCAGAAATAAGTATGAATTTTTTGCAGATATAGCTTATCAAGAGGGGCTACATAAAATTGCACGCTTTTTTCAAGAGGCAGCGGACAATGAAAAATACCATGCTAAGACAGAGTTTAAAGCATACAATAAACTTGTAAATGATATAGAGTTAGATACAACAAAGAAAAATCTCCAATATGCAGCAGATGGTGAAAAATATGAACATGAACAGATGTATCCAAATTTTGCAGAGGTTGCAAAGGAGGATGGATATAAAGCGATTGCAAGGTTATTTAATGCTATTGGGAAGGTTGAAGTTGAACATGAGAGTGAGTATTTAGCACTCAAACAAGCGCTTATTGATGAAGGATTTTTTACAGCTCAAGAGGAAGAAGAGTATGTTTGTGAAGTGTGTGGACATGTACACAAGGGTAAAAAAGCACCAAACAAATGTCCACTTTGTGGTGTAGAAAAAGAGTACTTTAAAAAGAGAAACAAAGATGTAACCGTAGGATAAAAGCTTCTTGATGTGGGTTTACAAGAACCTAGATGGAGGTAGAATGTTGTCTTTTATTACTTATGTGCCGATTAAAATGTAAAACAGTATAATGCAGTTACAATTTTAATCGGAGGCAAACTATGGAAAAATCGTATCTCAATTCACATCCTGATGAAAAAGGCTTTTTTGGCACTTATGGCGGGTCGTATATACCTCCACAACTTGTAGAAGCGTTTAAAGATATTGAACAAGCTTATGATAAACTTTGTAAATCGTTTGATTTTTTGCAAGAGCTTTATTTGATTCGCAAACACTATCAAGGGCGACCGACTCCGGTTTATTATGCTAAAAACATGAGTGAGTATTGTGGTGGTGGGCGTATTTATTTTAAGAGAGAAGATTTAAACCATACCGGAGCACATAAGCTTAACCACTGCATGGCTGAAGCGCTTTTGGCAAAACATCTTGGTAAAAAAAAGATTATGGCAGAGACAGGAGCTGGGCAGCATGGGGTGGCTTTGGCTACTGCGGCGGCGTATTTTGGGTTGGAGTGTGAGATACATATGGGTGAAGTAGATATCAAAAAAGAGAAGCCAAATGTGATTCGTATGCAGATTTTGGGAGCTACTGTGATTCCTGTCACTCATGGGCTAAAGACGCTCAAAGAGGCTGTTGATAGCTGTTTTGAAGCTTATATCTCTCAGTCAGATACAGCACTTTATGCGATTGGTTCTGTTGTGGGTCCTCATCCTTTTCCAAGGATGGTGAGAGATTTTCAAAGTGTGGTTGGGATTGAATCCAAGGAGCAGTTTGCCGAAATGACCGGCGGGCAGTTACCGGACTCTGTTGTAGCATGTGTAGGTGGCGGAAGTAATGCGATGGGGATTTTTAGCGGTTTTATCGATGATCCTGTAAAACTTTACGGTGTGGAGCCTATGGGAAAAGGGACAAAGCTTGGTGAAAATGCAGCAAGTTTGACATATGGAAGTGATGGGATTATGCATGGCTTTAACTCTATCATGTTAAAAGATGAAAAGGGAGAACCTGCACCTGTTTATAGTATCGCTAGTGGACTTGACTACCCATCTGTGGGGCCAGAACAAGCTTATCTAAATAGCATAGGCAGAACGATTGTGGGTACGGCAAATGATGAAGAGACGATAGATGCTTTTTATAAAATTTCAAGATTAGAGGGGATAATTCCAGCATTAGAGAGTGCACATGCGATAGCTTTTGCGATGAAATTAGCACGCGAAAACCCAAAAGAGTCTATTTTGGTAAATCTAAGCGGTAGGGGTGATAAAGATATAGATTTTGTGGTAGAGAATTATCCTCTTCCTAAAGCGGATGATAAATAAGAGATACTAAAAAAATATTTTGATTCTGAATTGACCATTTTTGATTGGCTAAGATTGTGATATAATACAGAAGATACAGACAAGGACTATTTATGGGAGCGCGAGCTTATCAAGAGTATTATACGTATTCAGATTATCAGATATGGGAAGGTGATTGGGAGTTGATTTATGGTCAGCCTATTGCTATGGCTCCGAGTCCTATGATAACTCATCAAGCGATAGCTAACTTAATCGCATTTGAATTAACACATGCTATACAAGAGTGTGAAAAATGTTTGGTGCTAGGAGAAGAGGATTGGAAAATCTCTGACGATACAGTAGTGCGACCTGATGTTGTGATGATTTGCGATGAACCCCATGACGCTTACATAACAAAAAGACCAGAAATAGTAGTGGAAATAGCATCTAAAAGCACGATTAAAAGAGATGAGAGTGTTAAATTTGAGCTTTATCAAGATGAAAAAGTGCCGTATTATATCTTGGCTTATCCTGATGATTTGAAAGCTAAAATATATAAGTTAGTTGATGGTAAGTTTGAGAGTCAAGGTAGTTTTTTGAGTGAAGTATATCATCTTGATGGTATATCTTGTGAAGCTAAGATAGATTTTGAGAGGGTTTTTAGGAGATTTAGGAAGTAGGCTATATCTCTAATCAAAAAAGTTACTTAAGATGTGGTGAGAACACCATCCTCTTGGAACTAATACGCCTCTTTACGATGTTTGATATGAACAACAATAATGCAATCATCCACAATTTCAAACAAAATTCTGTAATTGCCTACACGATACCTAAGTGGCGGATAGTGATTTTTAAGTCTTTTTATATTGGATAAATTTGGATAATTTTTAAGATTTTTTATCTGAAGTAGAATTTTATTTGCATTTGGTCTATCTAATTTCTTGAGATCTTTTTTGGCACTCTCTTGAAATTCGATTTTCACTTAAATTCTTGAATCATCTCATCAAGAGTATAAGTTTTTTCTCCATCTTCTCTTCTTTTTCGTGCTTCGACAATATATCGAAAATCTGGATCATTTTTATCTATGATTTCTAGTTTTTGAGTATCATGTGAAGATATAATCTTAACATCATCTTTAAGATGTTCTAAAAAGTATAAAATTTTATCAAGTGCACTATCTTTGATATCAAGTGTTATCTGCATTATATTTTCCTCTTTAAAATTTTAGAATAGTCCATTATATCTCAAACTGAGCATAAAATCAAATTTGAAGTTTATTTTGCAAAAAGAAAAGGTGTCTGGTGTTAACCTTTATAAAGGCAGTTTTTTGGATGAGGTATATTATCTTGATGGTATATCTTATGAGGGTTTATAAAATCTTTAACACTATTATAATATACTTTAAATATTTCAATTAAATTTAAAGCGAAATCATGAATAAAAAAAGAAAAAATTTATCAGCTATTGTAGATTTTCTAAATAAAAATGATAATCCAGAATACAAAACAACAAAAGAGATTGTTGATGGTGTGTATGGAATAGTCAACAATAGTTTAAAAATCGCTAACATATTTACAGGTGGTTTTTATAGTGCTTTTACCGATAAATTTAATCCATCCAAACATATTGATAAACTTCCAAATCGTATGAACTACATCAATGGCTCACGAGAAAAGATAGCACTTCATAATTATAACAAATTTGATACAGCAAATTTTATGATTATTTGGGCAAGTATTGCATATATCGTGCAAACAGAGTGCAAAGATGAAGCAAAAAAAGATGATTTAGATGATTTTCAAACTTTGCTAAATGTACCTAAGGTTTATGATAGTGAAAGATACATCAAGACTATTTTACCGCTATTGACTAGTAGAGATATTATCAAATCTGTCATAGGCTCGTATAAAGCAAATACAAACTCCATCAAAGACCAATTTGCAAAATATAAAACTTTTTTTGAAACAGAGTATCAATCTTATTCCGCTAACCAATCAACCCAAAATGACAAACCTCCAAAAATCCTAACCCCAAAACTAGCTTCATCACAAGCTAAAAATTTTG